>JAJFJE010000327.1 GCA_021774355.1 Alphaproteobacteria bacterium | reverse complement strand
AGACCAGGCCGACCGTCGCCATCAGGGCCGCTTCGGGATCGGCCGGCATGGCCAGCATGGCCTGGGCGGCGGCGCTTTGCGGATCCTTGAACAGCATCGCCGGCAACGCGGAAGGGTCGGCGGCGATCCAGTTGGCGACCGGCGCATCGTCCCGCCACAGGCCGATGGCGTCGAACAGGATCAGGCGCGAGCAGATCCCGGGAAAGCTCGCGGCCAGTTCCGCGGCCAGCATGCCGCCGAAGCTCTGCCCGGCGAGGATCGGCCGGGCCAGCCCCAGTTTGCGGATCGCCTCCTCGTAGAGCAGCACCACGTCCCACATCTCGTCGATCTGGTGGATGGCATAGGGATCGCCCTGGGAGGTGCCGGGGAATTCCGGCGCATAGACGGTATAGCGTTCCGCCAGCCGGTCCAGGAATGGGTCCCACAGCAGTCCCGCCGCGGGATGGAGATAGACCAGGGCGGGGCCGTGACCGGCGACCTTCACCTTCAGCTTGATCTTGCCGTTCCAGACCTCGACGATGCGTTCGCTGGCTGCACTCATGACGCACGAGCCTCCTTGATCGGGGTGACGGCCCGGGGGCTTCCGCCCAGGCGCTTCGGCCACCAATGGTGCTGATGACCTTCGGCGTTCCAGATCGGCTTGAGGTGGGGCATGACCTCGGCCGCGAACAGGTCGATATTGTATTTGGTCAGGCTCTTGGGCATCGAGCCGAACTGCAGCATGGCGTGAAGCGTGCCGAAGCCGAACTCCCGGGCCATGGCTTCGAGCTGCTCGCGCACCGCTTTTGGGCTGCCGGCGACGACGCAGCCCGCTTCGATCAGCTCTTTCCAGGTGGTCGTGCGCATCTTGGCGTAGAGGCCGAAATCCCTGGGGTCGCGGAAGATGAATTCCAGGCCCTTGATGTCGATGCCGCCGGGCAGGGCCAGGCGCGACAGGGGGATGCTGCCCAGGGCCTTGCGGAAGAAATATTCCGCGTGTTCGGCGTAAAGCTCCTCGGCCTGGGCCTCGTTTTCGGCCACCGCGATGGTCTGCATGAAGCCGATCTGATAGGGGTTTCGCGTCAGGCCGAGGCCTGCGGCAATCTCGCCGAAGCGGTCGAAGATGCGCCGGCCGGTGATCTTGGCCCCGAACCAGCCGAAATAATTGAAGCCAAGGTCCCGTTTCAGGACAAATTCCATCGTCCTGGGATTTCCGATGCCGGTGATCCATACCGGCGGGTGCGGCTCCTGGTAGGGGCGCGGCCAGATATTGACCATCGGATGCTGTGAGAACTTGCCATTATGGGCAAAGGGCTTGGGCTCGGTCCAGGCGCGCAGCACCAGCTCGAAATTCTCGTCGAAGCGGGCCCGGGTCTCGGCCGGCGGCACGCCATTGTTGATATTGGCGTCATAGGCCAGGCCGACCGGGAAGCCGCATACCAGACGGCCGCCGCTGATCTGGTCCAACATCGCCTGTTCCTCGGCGACGCGGATCGGCTCGCGGCATTTGCCCAGGCTGCGGCCGACCGGATAGATCGCGGTCTCCAGGCCTTCGACCTCGGTCATATAGGCCACGGCCGACTCGATCAGGTCGGGATTGGGCGACATGTCGTAGGAGCTTTGGCCGTGCTCGGTGATGGCCAGGCCGTCGAAGCCGGCACGGGCGGCATGCATCATTTCGTCAAGGGCGTCGCGGAACGCCTCGCGCACCCGTTCAGGCTCGACCAGGCCGTGATAAGGTGTGGAACACACCGATTCATGGTTCTGTTCGAAATCCGCAGGCAGGTGCCGGTAGGGGATCTGTTGGAAATAGCTTACCTTCACGGGTATCCTCCCTGTTGGACGGGACGCCTGTTGGGGGACCTGTCGCCGGCAGGGTGACCCGATCGTAAAACAAACGGAACTGCCTGTTTCGCATGGCTCGGTTATTCGGCCGCAGGGCGGGAACCGTCGCGCGGCCGTCTTGCAGCCGTCATGCACGGCCCGTAGGGTCTGCCCATGACCGCTCCGCCGCCCCTGACGCTTCCCGTGTCCCTGCGTCAGGCGACCCTGGTATGGGCGCGGATCGCCTTGCTCAGCTTCGGCGGGCCGGCGGGCCAGATCGCCCTGATGCACCGGGTCCTGGTCGATGAGCGGCGCTGGCTGGGCGAGGGGCGCTTTCTCCATGCGCTCAACTATTGCATGCTCCTGCCGGGCCCGGAGGCCCAGCAGCTGGCGACCTATATCGGCTGGCTGATGCACGGGGTTCGGGGCGGCCTGATCGCCGGTGGCCTGTTCATTCTCCCGGGGGCCGTGGCGATCATGGCGCTCAGCTGGCTCTATGCCGGCCTGGGGGCCGTCCCGGTGGTCCAGGCGCTGTTCTTCGGCCTGAAGGCCGCGGTCATCGCCATCATTGTCGATGCCCTGGTGCGGATCGGCCGCCGGGCGCTCACCAATGTCGTCCTGCGCGGGGTGGCCGCGGCCGCTTTTCTGGCCCTGTTCGTCTTCCACATCCCGTTTCCCCTGGTGGTCCTGGCTGCGGGCCTGGCGGGCTATGGCGGCGGCCGGCTGGGCCTGGCGGCCTTACGCCCGGGCATCGGCCACGACCCGAGCGGCACCGGGCTTGCCGACCGGGACACGGTGCTGGGCGAAATCCTGCCGGCCCATGCCCGGCCGACCCGCGGCTGGTCGCTGCGCGTCGGCCTGCTCTGCCTGGCGTTGTGGCTGGGACCCGTGGCCGCCCTGGTGCTGGTGCTCGGTCCGGGAAATGTCTTTGCCCAGATCGCCTTGTTCTTCTCGCAAATGGCCGTGGTGACCTTCGGCGGCGCCTATGCGGTGCTGTCTTATGTGGCCCAGCAGGCGGTGGAGCATTTCGGCTGGCTGCGCCCGGGCGAAATGCTCGACGGCCTGGCACTCGCCGAGACGACGCCCGGGCCGCTGATCATGGTGACGCAGTTCGTCGGCTTTCTCGCCGGCAGCCGGGCGCCGGGCGGCCTGCCGCCGCTGGTGGCCGGGACCCTGGGCGGCCTGCTGACCACCTGGGTCACCTTTGTCCCGTGCTTCCTGTGGATCTTCCTGGGTGCCCCCCATGTCGAGCGGCTGCGCCGGCATCGCGCCTTGTCGGCGGCGCTGGCGGCGATCACCGCGGCGGTGGTCGGGGTGATCCTCAATCTCGGCCTGTGGTTTGCCTTGCATGCGTTGTTTTCGGACCAGTTGCGCCGTGCCGGGATCGACCTGCCGGTGCTGTCGTCGGTCGACTGGCCGGCCGCCCTGCTGACCCTTGCGGCGGTGCTGGCGGTGTTTCGCCTGAAATGGGGCGTGCTGCCGGTTCTTGGATTTTGTGCCGTGGCGGGCATCGCCCTTCATCTGGCCGGCGTGACCGGATGATTCGGCCTCAGGCCCGGTGCGGCCGGCCGGCGACGAGGCGCAGCCAGCGTTCGGTGACGGTCGCGGCGAAGCGGCCTGCGGCCGGCAGGTAGCGGGCGAATTCGGCGGCGGCGATCGCGCGATAGCCGGGCCGGTGGCGGTCCAGGGCTTCGCCGAAGCAGTCCAGCCACCGTCCGGCAAGGGCGCGATCGACCTCGAAATGGCCCTGGAAGCCGTAGGTCGCCCGGCCCAGGCGGAAGGCCTGGTGGCGGCAGGCCGTGCCGGTCATCAGCAGGGTGGCGCCGGCGGGAAGGTCGAAACTGTCTTCGTGCCATTGCAGGATGCGGTGGTAGGCGCCGAGACCGCCGAGCAGGGGGTCGTCCGCCGCCCCGGCGGCGGCGGTCAGGCGGGGAAAGCCGATCTCCACCCGGTCGTGACGATAGACCCGCGCCCCGGCGGCCCGGGCGATGAGCTGGGCGCCCAGGCAGATCCCCAGGACCGGCTTGTCGGCGGCGGCAAAGGCGCGGATCAGGGCGACCTCGTCCGACAGGGCGGGGTAGTCCCGGTCTTCCCACGCCGCCATCGGGCCGCCCAGGACCACCAGCCCGTCATGGGCCGCGGCATCGGCCGGCACGGCCGGGCTGTCGCCCTGGTGAAGCAGAATCGCCTGGGCCGCGCAGCCCGCCGCCGCGACCGCCTGGCCGACCAGCCCGGGCGGCGTCTCCGGGTCGTTCTGGAGGAAAAGAATCCGTGCCATCGGCAATCTCATTTGTGATCCCGTTCACCGCTGGTCCGGGGCCCTGGCTGCTATAAGATCGGCGCCAATCTGTCTGGGAGGAAAACCATGTCCGGCTTCGGCATTTTCGTACTGGTACTGGTCATCCTGATCATCGCCCTGGTGCTGCTCGGCGTCCGCACTGTGCCCCAGGGTCATGCCTATACTGTCGAGCGGTTCGGACGTTATACCAAGACGCTCAGCCCGGGACTGAACTTCATCGTGCCGTTGGTCGACCAGATCGGCGCCAAGCTGTCGACTCAGGAAACCCTGCTGGACATCCCGTCGCAGAAGATCATCACCCTCGACAATGCCATCGTCACCTGCGACGCGGTCGCCTTCTTCCAGGTGATCGATCCGCGCCAGGCGGCCTACGAAGTGCAGAACCTGCCGCTGGCCATGGTCAATCTGGTGGTGACAAATCTGCGCTCGGTGATGGGCTCGATGGCGCTCGACGAAATCCTGTCCAAGCGCAACGAGATCAACGACAAGCTGCTTGCCATCATCGACCTGGCCACCACCCCCTGGGGGGTAAAGGTCACCCGCATCGAGTTGAAGGACATCGCCCCGCCCGAGGACATGGTCCACGCCATGGCCCGCCAGATGAAGGCCGAGCGCGAGAAGCGCGCCGTCATCCTGGAGGCGGAAGGCTTTCGCGAGGCGGCGATCAAAAAGGCGGAAGGCGAGAAGCAGGCCCAGATCCTGGAGGCCGAAGGCCGCCGCGAGGCCGCGTTCCGGGACGGCGAGGCGCGCGAGCGCCTGGCCGAGGCCGAGGCCAAGGCGACGGCCGTGGTGTCGGACGCCATCAGCCGGGGCGGCACCGAGGCGATCAACTACTTCCTGGGCATTAAATATGTCGAGGCGCTGGCCGGCATCGGCATGGCGCCGAACAACAAGGTGACCTTCCTGCCGCTCGATGCCACCGGCGTGCTCGGCGCCCTGGGCGGCATCACCGAACTGACCCGCGGCCAGGGCCATGCCGGAAAAGACAAGCCATGATCGAAAACACCACCATTGCCTTCTGGCACTGGTACGCCCTGGGGCTGGTCTTCCTCCTGGTCGAAATGGCCCTGCCCGGGTTCCTGTTCGTGTGGCTGGCGCTGGGCTGCGTGGTGGCTGGAACGGTGCTGGCGGCGGTCCCTGAACTGGGCGTGCCGTTGCAGGCCGTGGTCTTCGCCGTGGCCAGCGGGCTGTCGGTCTTCGGCGGCTGGCGCTTCGCCAAGCGGGTCGGGCACGAACAGGCGGCGCAGGGGCTCAATGCCCGGGGCGAGGCCCTGGTCGGTTCGCGTGCGGTGCTGATCGAGCCGATCGTCAATGGCCACGGCCGGGCGCGGATCGGCGATACCAGCTGGGCGGTGGAAGGTCCCGACCTGGCGTCTGGAACGACGGTCCGGATCGTCGGCGTCACCGGGGCGAGCCTCAAGGTCGAGCCGGCCTGACCAGTTGGGACAGCAGGGGCTGGGCGCCGATCTCGCGCAGCAGCTTGGCGCGGATCGCCGCGATATAGGCGTCGTAGTCGTTGGCCGTGATGACGAAAGCGCCGGCACCGCCGATCAGCCGCGCGGCGTAATAGCGTCCGACATCCCGTTCCTCGTTCAGGATGGCAAGGCCGTTGATGGCGATGCCCCGGGCGACCAGGCGGTCGCGCAACAGGGCGGGATCCGGGCCGGCGCTGGCCTTGCCATCGCCCGACACGTCGATCACCCGGCGCGCCGCCGGATAGGGCAGCCGCTCGAACACCGCGCCGGCAAAGGCGA
>JAJFJE010000326.1 GCA_021774355.1 Alphaproteobacteria bacterium | reverse complement strand
GGCAACCGCATCCTGGCTCAGCGCCAGCGCGAAGCCAACAAGCTCATCATGGAAGGCGCGATGCCGTGGGATGTCGACCGCGTCCTCTTCGACTTCGGTTTGCCAATGGGCCCGTTTGCCATGTCTGACCTTGCAGGTCTTGATCTGGGCTGGCGGAAAGAAACCTCAAACCCCGATGGCGTCATGCGCGACCGTCTGGTGGAGATGGATCGCCGGGGCCAGAAGACAGGTGCTGGCTTCTATGATTATGACGAGAACCGCACAGCGACCCCGTCTAAGGAAGTGGAAGACATCATCATCGAGTTTTCTGAGAAGACCCAGCACACCCGCCGGGACGTGTCAGATGAGGAGATCCTGGAACGCTGCGTCTATCCCATGATCAATGAGGGATTCAAGATCCTCGAAGAAGGCAAAGCGATCCGCGCCAGCGACATCGACATTGTTTGGATCAATGGCTATGGCTGGCCGGTCTATCGCGGTGGCCCCATGTTCTACGGCGCGCAAGTGGGTCTCGACAAAGTTCTTGCCAAAATGCAGGAATTTGAAAAGGCCAACGGGCCAGAATTCAAACCATCCGCACTTCTCGAACGCATGGTCGCCGAGGGCAAAGGCTACGCAGAGATGGGATTTTAAGAAGGCGCTTCGCGTTTCATAGGATTTGTAAGCGCCAAAAAACGCTTAATCTTAGCGCGATTTTTGGCTCCGATGAACGCGATACGCAGAACCACATTGCTGAAGAAATAAGGGCGCTTGGGAAACCAGGCGCCCTTTTCATTACCTACCATTGTCATGCTCGGGCTTGACCCGAGCATCCATTGCAGCCTCACAACATTCTGAGAAGCCCTATGGACCCTCGGGTCAAGCCCGAGGGTGACAGTTTAAGAACAAAGAAACGAAGCACATCGCTAACAACAAAAAGGCATTAGGGAAACTCAACGCCCTTTTTGTTCACAACAAATCTCTGAAACTGCGAACCCGTGATTTACTCTTCGGACTCCCAGCATCTGCGCTTCGTCATACTTTGCCTTGTCACGGTAAATTTCTCTACCGTATGTCGAAATGGCGATGACAACATCTTTAGGATCAAACATGTGAACGAAATGAAAAACTTCATGTGGCAGAAGAATCCTGCCACCTTCATCAACTTGTCCAACAATCTTTTCAGTCCATGTTGGGCTCTGGGTAGGTTCCCACATAACACTTTCAGGAAAGAAGGAAATTGTTACTTCCACTTCGGGGAGGTTTTTGGGACGGCTTATTACTCGGGGAAGTTTCAGATAGGCCCTGTTGCCTGCATAGATAGTGAATCCCATACGCTGCCAGAATGGAATCGAAGTCACAGGTGAACATTCAATTTCCACAGCATACTCACCACGTTCCCGCTCACGTCCAATCATGAACTCCGCCAACAAGCCACCGTATCCCTTTCCCCGAAAGTCCTTCTGAACTTCCAGGATATCGGTACCAAGCAGAAAACCCACCGGACTATCGGCTGAGTCCGAGCAAATAACAGTGAGATCATCCTCACACAAACTGCGCTCAATTAATCCGCGATTACAATAGAAGCCTTCGCCTGTCTGTTCGTCTTCCGCCCGGAGCCATTCCAAAATCGCGGTCAGGTCATCGTGCGATGCAGGGCGAATAATTGGCATACTGATCCTCTCCTAACGACAGCTTCTCAAATGTTGCAAAACGTTACCATCACAAGGTACCGCAGCCAAAGTTACCCCTTCACAGCCCTCAGCGTATACATGAACGGCAGGTTGGTGCGGTCCGCGGGCATCCTGCAGAGACCGTTGCCCGCGTCTTCCAGAAAGTCCCAGCCTTTGACCATATGGGTGTCGTGCTCTATGAGCTCCGTGATGCGAAGCCCCGCCTTGATCAGCGCGGTGACAACCTCCCCCAGTGAATGGTTCCACTGCACCGTATCATTATGTTCTGTGACTGCATGGGGATCCGCATAAGACCCTGCCTCATGCATCGCCAGACCTTGCTCAGGCGTAAAATAGTCATACCCCGGTTTGAAATTCTCATCCCAGATCCACTCGGTCGGGTGAAACTCCACAAAATAGAACTCGCCGCCGGGTTTCACGAGGTCCGCCATCACGCGTGCCCACGCGTCGATATCCGGCAGCCAGCAGATCGCGCCAATGCCCGTGGTGACAATGTCATACTGACGACCGAGAACCTGAGGCGCGTCATAGACATTGGCGACGACAAATTCCGCCTCGACGCCAATCTCAGCCGCAATTTCCCGCGCGGCGGCAATCGCCGTCTCTGAAAAGTCGAGCCCCGTGACTTTTGCGCCCGCCCGTGCCCAGGAGAGCGTATCCAAACCAAAGTGACATTGCAGATGCACCAGCTCTTTGCCAGTGACGTCTCCGATAGCCTCGAGCTCGCCATTCACCAGCGACGAGACGCCTGCTTTGAAAGCCTCCATGTCATACATGGACGAGCGCACATGAATGGGCACCCGCTCATTCCAGCTCGCTTTGTTGAGTTCCAGCCATTTGTCGGTCATTGTTTTCCTCCACCATCCTTCGAGACGAAGGCTACGCCTTCTCCTCAGGATGAGGTATCTGAAATTTT
>JAJFJE010000325.1 GCA_021774355.1 Alphaproteobacteria bacterium | reverse complement strand
CGAGCGCTCTGCACTTTTTATCGACGGCGCGAATTTGTTCGCGGCCGCCCGCAGCCTGGGATTTGACATCGACTACAAGCGTCTTTTGGCGGAATTCTCCAAACGGACACGGCTGGTGCGCGCTTACTACTACACGGCCCTGCTCGACACCGAGGAATATTCGCCGCTCAAGCCGCTGATCGATTGGCTGGATTACAACGGCTATGCCGTCGTGACCAAGGCGGCGAAGGAATATACCGATTCGATGGGCCGCCGCCGCATCAAAGGCGACATGGACGTGGAACTGGCCTGCGACATGCTCGACATGGCACCCCACCTCGACCATGCCGTGCTGTTTTCCGGCGATGGCGGCTTTCGCCGCCTGGTCGAAGCCATGCAGCATCGCGGCGTCCGGGTCTCGGTGGTCTCGTCGATCCGCTCCAGCCCGCCCATGATTGCCGACGATCTGCGGCGCCAGGCCGACCAGTTCGTCGACCTGACCGATCTCGCCTCCCTGGTCATGCGCGATCCCGCCATCCGCGAACAGCAGCGCGAACGCAACGCCGTCCTCGACGACGATACCGGCAACGCCCTGCCGTCGACCCTGGTGGGCCGTCGCTGAACCCGGCCGGCAATGGCCCCCAGCTTCACCCCGCCGCCGGCGGATTGCCTGGCGTGCCCGCGGCTGGCCGGCCTCCGCCGCGACCTGCAGAAGCAGCATCCCCAGTGGCATAACCGGCCGGTGCCCGCCTTCGGCGACTTGTCGGCGCGGCTGCTGGTGGTCGGCCTGGCCCCGGGACTGAACGGAGCCAACCGCACCGGACGACCCTTCACCGGGGACTATGCCGGCGACCTGTTGTATCAGACCCTGCTCGATTTCGGCTTTGCCGCAGGCCGCTATGGCGCCGATCCGGCCGACGGCCTGACCCTGGTCGATTGCCGGATCACCAATGCGGTGCGCTGCCTGCCGCCGGAAAACAAGCCGACGACCGCCGAAATCGCCGCCTGCCGCTCGTTCCTCGTGGCTGAAATCGCCGCCATGCCCCGCCTTGAGGCAATCCTCTCGCTCGGCCGCATCGCCCACGCCGCCACTGCGGTGGCGACCGGGCACCGGCCTTCGGCCCTGCCCTTCGGCCATGGCCGGCAGCACCGCTTGAACCCGGCGATGCGCCTTTTCAACAGCTATCACTGCTCGCGCTACAACACCAATACCGGGCGCCTGACACCCACCATGTTCCAGGCGGTATTCGCCGAGATCCGCGCCGCCCTCGCAGCCGTGGCACCCTGAAGGGCGCCCCCGGGCCAGGCGGGGTCCGCGTCGCCCGAGGCCGCTTCAGGCGCCGGCATAGGGCCGGAAGGTCGCCTTCTCGGTGCCGCAGTCGGGGCAGCGCCAGCCCTGGGGAATCACGGCGAAGGCGGTGCCCGGCCTGAGGTCCTGCTGGGGCAAGCCGCGCCCCTCGTCATAGATGAAGTAGCAGCCGCGGCAGATGAACCGGCGGTGGCCGTTGTGGTGGGCCAGTGCCGGCGCCGGCGCCGTGGCGCTCATGTCCTGGGGGCAGATCACCGGCGCGTCCAGAGCCACCTGGCCGCCCTTGCGGGCAATCAGATAGATCCCAAGGTCCTTGTGCCCGAAGCTGGCCCGCAGGGAGCCCGGAATATCGAGGTCGCGCCGTCCCGAAGCCGGATTGACGTTGGTCGCGCCGCACCGGCCATTGCGCCGGTCGACCCGGAACAGGGCATCGCCGATCCGGATGTCGCTGCCGATCCAGTCGAACTCCTGCCAGGGGCGCGCCCCGTCCATGTAGAAATTGGCCCGGAAGCGCAGCGGGTCGATGGCCACGCCCCACTGCTCCTCGAGGCTGCGCAAGGTCGCCAGATTGATCAGCGACAGGACATTGTCCGGCTTGTCCATGAAATGGCCCGCGCGGCTGCGCACCAGCCGGGGCAGCCCGCGGACCGTCGGCACCAGCCCGGCAAAGAACGCCTCGACGTCCGCCCGGCCCGCGGGCGTCCCCAAATCGGCGCGGAGCCTGGGCCGGTCGCCCTCGAACAGGGTCAGGACCTGGCTGTCGACGTCGAGCACGCTGCGGACCATGGCCAGCGCCTCGTCCAGCATGAGCATGACAAACAGGCCCTTCTTGGCCCATTTCGGATCGTCCTCGTCGACCGGCACGCCGGGGCGGGCCAGGGCGAACAGGCGGTCGTGGGGAAACGGCTTGCCCGGCTCCAGCGTCACCGCCGGCAGGGCCTGGGCGCTCAGACCCTTGATCGGGTAATGGTAGATGCCCTTGATGATCGGCATGATGCGGTCGTCCTCGCGCTGTCCCGGCGGTGCGGACTTTGCCCGACGAGGGCGCGGGGCATGTAGAGCCGGCTTCTGGCGAATGCTTGGTGCCGGCGCCTGGCGGCGCGGACGGCGGGCGGCGGTCGCCGGCCTGGCCGGCTCGTCGACCAGCAATTCGTCAACGAAGGCGTGCCGGATATCGAGCGTGTCGTCGACCGCATCGGACTGCCGGGCGATCCCCTGGTCGATCTGCTTCAGGCTCAACGCTGCGTAACCCAGGATGATCCCCCGGCGTGCCAGCGGCGACGGCTGGACCTCCCAGGCGCCGCCCGCCTGCAACGGATAGATCGCCACCCGGGCCCGGCGGGCCAGGGCCTCCCGGGTCGCGGCATCGGGCACCCCCTGCGGCAATTGCCAGAACAGGTGCAGCCCGCTGCTTTCCCCCGCAATGTCGCTGTCGCCGAAATGACGGCGCAGGGCTGCAAGCAGCCCGTCGCGGCGCTCCCGGTACTGGGTCCGCAGGCGCATCAGATGGGCGCCATAGCTGCCGCCGCGCATGAATTCGGCAAGCGTCGCCTGGTCCAGCCATGCCGTGCCGTTGTCGAGCAGGCCCTTCATCGCCCGCGCGGCCTCGGCCAGTTGCGGCGGCACGACCATGTAGCCGAGGCGCAGCCCGGCCCCCAGGGCCTTGGAGAAGCCGCCGAGATGGATGGTGCAGTCGGGGGCCATGGCCGCCACCGCCGGGAGGGGCGAGCCCTCATAGCGGAAATCGCCGTCATAATCGTCTTCCAGAAGATAGCAGCCGGTCTGCCGGGCCCAGGCGATCAGGCTGTGCCGCCGCTCCAGGCTCAGGGTCGACCCGGTGGGAAACTGGTGGGACGGGGTGAGGTACAGCAGCTCGGCCGGCCGGCGGGGCAAAGCGTCGACGACCAGGCCGTCGCCATCGACCGGGACGCCGGCCAGGGCCGCCCCCGATGCCCGGAAGGCGAATGCCGCGCCCTGATAGCAGGGCGTCTCGACCAGCGCCGTGCAGGCCGGCCCCAGCAGCAGCCGGGTGGCGATGCCGATGCCGTCCTGGATGCCGGCGGTGATCACGATCCGGCCGGGTTCCGCGACCAGCCCCCGGGTCGCCGCCAGATGACCGGCAATGGCCGCGCGCAAGGCGAATAACCCTCCCGGATCGCCATAATGCGACAGCCCCTGGGCGCCGCCATGTGCCAGGCAGGCCTGGGACAGGCGCCGCCAGGTCTTCAGGGGAAACAGCGCGGCATTGCTGCGGCCGGCAAAGAAATCGAACGAGATCCGATTGCCGCCTTGCCCGGCCAGCCGCGGCGCCTGGGGGATCAGCCGGGGCAGCGGCATGGCCGATGACGGCGGCACGTCGGGCGGGGCGGCACCGGCCGGGCGGCTGCGCGCTTCCGGCAGTTCGGTGGCGGCATAGATACCCGAGGCGGCCCGGGCCTCGGCATAGCCTTCCAGAACCAGGAGGTCATAGGCCCTGATCGCCGTATTGCGCGCGATGTCGAGCTGCTCCGCCAACTGGCGCGACGACGGCATGCGGCGGCCCGGGGCGATCCGGCCATGGCGGATGGCATCGCGCAATTGCTCGGCCAGTTGGCTGGTCAGCGTGTCCGGCCGCGCGCGGTCCAAGAGGATTGGCAGTGGCACCCGGCCCTCCTTTCGCAGTTCGAGGCGACGCCACGGTAACACCGGCATTCATGGTGCCAGAAGGCCGAACACAGACGCCATGAGTCCAGTTATGCCGGAAAGCAGGCAAAACTGGACCCAGGCGGCACTGGTCAACTGGCTCCATCCTTGCCACCGGGACGGGCCGGTTGCCGCATCGGCAGTCACCGCCTGCTTCGATTCCACCCGGCGCGATCAAATTTCAGCCAATCCCGGCGCCCCGCGCCCGCCGCCCGGGCGACGGTCTGGTGCCGCCAGAATTTCCGGCAATGGCTCTAGGGACGGCCGGTGCCGCCGTGCAGGCTCGGTCGGCCGGGTGCCTGCGGCCGTTCCGTCTTGGCTCCGGCCGTGTCGCGCCCCGCATCGGCGCCACCTCCAGGCTGAAGGAGAGTTATCATGAACATTACACGACGTCGGTTGGGGACACTCACCGCGGCCCTGGCCCTGAGCGCGGCGCTGCATGTCCCGGGTCGGGCCGAAGCGGCCGAGGGGACGATCAAGATCGGCATCCTGCATTCCCTGTCGGGGACCATGGCGATCAGCGAGACCGTTCTCAAGGACCTGATGCTGATGCTGGTCGAGGAGCAGAACGCCAAGGGCGGCCTCCTGGGCCGCAAGATCGAGGCGGTGGTCGTCGACCCCGCGTCGAACTGGCCGCTCTTTGCCGAAAAGGCCCGCGAGCTGCTGAGCCGCGACAAGGTCGCCGCGGTATTCGGTTGCTGGACGTCCGTGTCGCGCAAATCCGTGCTGCCGGTATTCGAGGAACTGGACGGACTGCTCTTCTACCCCTTGGAGTACGAGGGCGAGGAGAGCTCGAAAAACGTCTTCTACGGCAGTTCGGTCCCGGACAACAAAGCCATTCCGGCGGTCGATTACCTGATGAGCGCCAGCGGCGGCGGGATCAAACGCTGGATCCTGGAAGGCACGGATTATGTCTACCCGCGCACCAGCAACAAGATCATCCGGGCCTATCTCACCCTGAAGGGGGTGGCCGACGAAGACATCCGCGAGAACTATACCCCGTTCGGCTTTTCCGACTGGCAGTCGGAAGTGGCCGCAATCAAGCAGTTTGCCGCGGCCGGCGAGCCGACCGCCGTGATTTCGACCATCAACGGCGACGCCAACGTCCCGTTCTACAAGGAACTGGGCAATCAGGGGGTCAAGGCGACCGATGTTCCCGTGATCGCCTTTTCGGTCGGCGAGGAGGAACTGAAGGGTCTCGACACCACGCCGCTGGTCGGCCATCTCGCGGCGTGGAGCTATTTCCAGTCGATCGACACCCCGGAAAACAAGGCCTTCATCGCCCGTTGGCGGGCCTATACCGGCAACCCCAAGGCGGTGACCAACGACCCCATGGAGTCGGCCTATAACCTGTTCCGCCTGTGGGTCGCCGCGGTCGAAAAGGCCGGGACCACCGACGTTGCAGCCGTGTCGGCAGCGATCATCGGCGAAAAGGTCGTGTCGCCCACGGGCTACGACGTGGTGATGAACAAGAACCACCACGTCACCAAGCCGGTCATGATCGGCGAAATCCAGCCTGGCGGGCAGTTTCAGATCGTCTACCAGAGCAAGCCGATGGCGCCCCACCCGTGGAGCCCCTATCTGCCTCAGAATGCCAGCCGCGCCGAAGCCGAATAGCCGGCGATGCGGCGGTCCGGCGGGGCGGGTCGACGCCCCGCCGCCGTCAATCGTAGCGCTGCTCGCGCCACGGGTCGCCCTCGTTGTGATAGCCGCGCACTTCCCAGAAGCCGGGCGCATCGTCGATAAGGAACTCAATGCGTTCCAGCCACTTGGCCGATTTCCAGAAATAGAACCGGGGCACCACGAGGCGCACCGGCCCGCCATGTTCCGGGGTCAGCGGCCGGCCGTCCCAGGAATGGGCGAGGACCACGTCGGGCGCCGCGAAATGCTCGATCCGAAGATTGGTCGTATAGCCGTCGGTGGCGTGAAGGACGACGTGGCGCGCCGCCGGCAGGGGCTGGGCCAGGGCCAGCAGGTGCTGGGCCGAGACCCCCGCCCAGCGATTGTCGAACCGCGACCAGGCGGTGACGCAATGGATATCCGAGACATCCTCGAAGGACGGCTGGGCCCGGAAGGTCGCCCAGTCCCAGCGCAAGGGATGGCGCACGGCGCCGTCGACGGCCAATTGCCAGTCGTCCGGACGGGTCTGGGGCTGCAGCCCCAGATCGAGGATCGGCCAGTCCTTGACCAGGCGTTGGCCGGGCGGCAGGCGCTGGCTGCGCGCGGCGGCGGTACCGGTCAGAAGACGGCCTTCCCGGGCCCATTTTTCCTTGGTGCCGACCAGCTTGTCCTTGATCCGGCCCAGCACGGTCGGCTTGTCGTCGTCGGTCATCGCGGTCTCCCGGTTCTCGACCTCAAGGTTCGCCCGCGCCGGCGGGACGGTTACCGTCAGCCTTTGTCGCGCATCAGGCGGCCCTTTTCGCGCTGCCAGTCCCGGGCCTTGTCGCTTTCCCGCTTGTCGTGGAGCTTCTTGCCCTTGGCCACGCCCAGTTCGACCTTGGCCCGCCCCTTGTCGTTGAAATAGATCGCCAGGGGGACCAGGGTCATGCCGCCGCGCTGGACTTCGGCCAGCAGCTTGGCGATCTCGCGCTTGTGCAGCAGCAGCTTGCGCGGCCGCCGCGGCTCGTGGTTTTCCCGGTTGGCCTGCTTGTATTCAGGAATATAGGCGTTGTAGAGCCACAGGCCGCCCTCGCGATTGGCCCCGGCATAGGCGTCGGCCAGGTTCGAATGGCCGTCGCGCAAAGACTTGACCTCCGAGCCGGCAAGCATCACCCCGGCCTCGAGCCGGTCCTCGATGAAATAATTGTGCCGGGCCTTGCGGTTTTCCGCGACCGTCTTGCGCCCGTCGTCCCGTTTCTTGACCATGGTCGGCTCAGTTGAGCGCGCCTGCCCGCTTCAGGGCCTGATCGACCGCGGCCGCCGTGGCC
>JAJFJE010000324.1 GCA_021774355.1 Alphaproteobacteria bacterium | reverse complement strand
CCCTGACCTGGGAGACCGCATGATCAACAATCCGCGCAAACCGGCTCAGGACGTTCTGCGGCGGGTCCGCCTGGAACTGGCCCGGGAACCGGACCATCCCAACGGCGACAGCCGGACCGGCTACGAGATCGTCCTGCCCCTCGATTCGGACCGGCGGATCGATCCGGAACAATGGCACCGTCATCGCGAGGCCTGCCGGGTGCGCCGCTTCGCCCCCGGCAAGGCCGATGCGGTGGGCCGCCTGGCGCGCAAGCCGGGCGGCGCATGGTATCTCGACTATGCCCAGGGCACGGCCGATGACGAAGCCGGGTTCCGCCTCGGCGACGAACATTTTGTGATCGGCGAATATGTCTCGATCGCCGATGATCGCGGCCATATGCACGCCTATCGTGTGGTTGCGGCCGAGCCCCTCTGAGCGGCCGGGCAGGCCGGGCCGGTGGGTCTTGCCGGCGGAATTGCTGCAACGCAAAAATGACCCGGCTGCAACGCCCGCCGGTGTCCTATAGTTGCGGCGCGGCCCCGGGGTCGGCGGCCGGCCTCGCCCGGCGGCGCCTCACCCCGTCGATCGGACATAGTCTGGCGGCTTCCCGCGGGTCTTGATGGGAACCGCCCCAGCGACATGAGGCCGCCTTGAGCATCTATCGCCTGGACAAGCTCTTCGCGCCGCAATCGGTGGCGGTGATCGGCGCCAGCGCCCGGCCGGGCGTTCTGGGCCATACCGTTCTGGCCGCGCTCCGCCAGGGCGGCTTCGCCGGTGCGCTGTACCCGGTCAATCCCAACTACACGGCGATCGACGGCCTGCCCTGTGCCGCCAGCCTGGAGGCGCTTCCCGCGGTTCCCGACGTGGTGGTGGTGGCCTCGCCGCCGGCCACCGTGCCGGCGATCGTCGAGTCCGCGGGACGTCTCGGCTGCGCCGCCGCGATCATCATCACGGCTGGCCTGGGCCATGGTCCGGGATCCCTCGCCGCCGCCGCCCGGGACGCTGGCCGGCGCTTCGGCCTGCGCCTGGTCGGCCCGAATTGCCTGGGGGTCATGGCCCCGGCGGCGGGGCTCAACGCCAGCTTTGCCGCCCGCCCGGCACCTGCCGGCGACCTGGCCGTGATTTCCCAGTCGGGCGCGATTGCCGCGGGCCTGGTCGAATGGGCCGCCGGTCGCCGGGTCGGTCTGTCGGGCGTGGTCTCCCTGGGCGACATGGTCGACGTCGATTTCGCCGACTGCCTCGACTATTTCGCCGCCGATCCCGGCACCCGGGCGATCCTCCTCTACATGGAGGCGATCGGCGACGCGCGCAAATTCATGTCGGCGGCGCGGGCGGCGGCGCGGGCCAAGCCGGTGGTGGTGATCAAGGCTGGCCGCCACGCGCCGGCAGCCAAGGCGGCGGCGACCCATACCGGCGCCCTGGCGGGATCGGACGGGGTCTATGAGGCGGCGTTCCGGCGCGCCGGCCTGCTGCGGGTGCTCGACCTGGACGATCTGTTCGCCGCGGCCGAGACCCTGGGCCGGCAGCGGCCCTTTCCGGGCAACCGCCTGGCGATCCTGACCAATGGCGGTGGCCTGGGCGTGCTGGCGGTCGACCGGCTGCTCGACCTGGGGGGCGAACTGGCCGATCTCGGCCCCGCCAGCATGGCCGCCCTCGACAAGGTCCTGCCGCCGACCTGGTCCAAGGCCAATCCGGTCGATATCATCGGCGATGCCGATGCGGCGCGCTATACCGCGGCCCTGGAGGTCCTGCTCGCCGACCGGGACAATGACGCCGTCATGGTGTTCCAGGTCCCGACCGCCCTGGCCAGCGCCGAGGCCTCCGCCCAGGCGCTGGTGGGCGCGGTCGCGGCCCAGCCGCACGGCCGCCGCAAGCCCGTCTTCGCCGTCTGGCTGGGCGGCAGCGCCGCGGTCTCGGCCGGGTTCGAAGAGGCGGGCATTCCGAACTATCCGACCGAGGCCGAGGCGATCCGCGGCTTCAGCCACCTGGTGCATTACCGCGAGGCCCAGGACAACCTGTTGCTGACCCCGGACAACCTGCCGGCCGACTTCAGCCCCGACGTGGCCGAGGCGCGCCGCCTGGTCGCCGGGGTGCTGGCCGATGGCCGGACCTGGCTCGATCCCCTGGAAGTGGACGGGCTGCTGCGCTGCTACAGCATCCCCGGGGTGCCCGTGGCGCTGGCCCGCGACGCCGACGAGGCGGCGGCCGTGGCGGCGGTCCACTTCGCCAAGGGGGTTCCGGTTGCGGTCAAGATCCTGTCGCCGGACATCGTGCATAAATCCGATGTCGGCGGCGTCGCCCTGGACCTGGCCAATGCCGAGGCCCTGCGCGCCGCGGTCCGCACCATGCTGGAAAATGTCGCCCGCCTGCGGCCGCAGGCCCGCCTGCGGGGGGTGACGGTACAGCCGATGATCAGCCGGCCCCAGGCCTGTGAACTGATTGCCGGGCTGGCCGACGACCCCACCTTCGGCCCGGTGGTGGTGTTCGGCGGCGGCGGCACCGCGGTGGAAGTCACGGCCGACAAGGCGATGGCCCTGCCGCCGCTCGATTCCAACCTGGCCCGGGATCTGGTCGGGCGGACCCGGGTCGCGCGGCTTCTGGCCGGCTATCGCAATGTCCCGGCGGCCGATCGCGCGGGGGTCGAACTGGTGCTGATCAAGCTGGCGCAACTGGCCGCCGACGTCCCCGAAATCCGCGAACTCGATATCAATCCCCTGCTCGCCGACGCCGCGGGCGTCCTCGCCCTCGATACCCGGGTGGCGGTGGCCGCGCTGGCCCCGGGCGCCCCGGGTGGAACCGCCCGCTTTGCCGTGCGGCCCTATCCCAAGGACTGGGAACGGGTGCTGCACAGCCGGGGGGCCGACTATCCGGTGCGCCCGGCCCGGCCCGAGGACGAGGGGCTGGTGCGCCGCTTCCTCGCCCGGGTGATGCCGGAAGACCTGCGCCTGCGCTTCTTCGCCCCGGTGCTGCGGCCGGACCATGCCTTCATCGCCCGGCTGATCCAGATCGACTATGCCCGGGCCATCGCCTTTTTCGCCCTCGACCCGAAGGATGGCGAGCTTTGCGGGGTGGTCCGGCTGCACGCCGATGCCGACCACAAGCGCGGTGAATTCGCCATCCTGGTCCGGTCCGATCTCAAGGGCAGCGGGCTGGGCTGGGCCCTGATGCAGTTGATCATCGATTGGGCCCGGGCCGATGGCATCGCGGCGATCGACGGCGAGATTCTGGCGGAAAACAGCGTCATGCTGGAACTGTGCCGCCGCCTGGGCTTCACCCTGGTCCCCGACGCCCATGGCGAGCCGCTGGTTCAGGCCGCCCTTGTGCTGCCGCCGCCATAGGCGGGATCAGCCCAGCAGCAGCGGCAGGGTCACGCCCAGGCCGCCGGCGACCAGGGCCGCGGCGGTCACCAGGCCGAGGCGCAGGGCATAGGCGGGCGGCCCGGCCAGGCTGGCATAGGCCACCCGGGCCAGGGCATTGACCGCAAGGGCCAGCAACATCGCCTGGGCCGCGGTCTGCGGGGTCAGGGCCTGGCCGCTGAGGCGGGCGGCGCTCAGCACCGCGACATCGACATCGACCAGCCCGACCAGGCCCGACGTCACGAAGATCCCGCCATCGCCGATCTCCCGGGTCAGCCAGCCGCTGATCGCGGCGACCGTGGCAAAAGCCAGGGCAAAGGCCAGCAGAGGGCGCAGTTCGAAGGGATTGCCCAAGGCCGGAGTGGCCGCCGCCATGGCGCCGCGCTGGCGCATCAGGACGATGCCCCCGGCGGCGAATAGCAGGGCGGCGGCGCTGGCGCCAGGCGCCAAGGTGGCGAGCACGGCGGGCGCGATCAGGCCGGTGATCACCAGCACCCGCAGAATCGAGACACAGCCGGCCAGGGCGGCGCCGCCGGCCAGCAGGCGGATCGGCTCGCCCCCCTTGGCCCGCCGGGCAAAGGCGATGGTGACCGCGGTCGACGAGGCGACCGCCCCGGCCAGGGCACTGAGCAGGATCCCCCGGGTCGGCCCCGCCAGGCGGACCGCGACATAGCCGGCGAAGGAAATGACCGCGGTCAGCACCGTGAACAGCCAGATCTCGCGCAGATTGATGCTGCCCAGGGGGTCGATCGCCTGGTCTGGCAGCAGGGGCAGGACGATGACGGTCATCGCCAGGAGCAGCAAGGCCGAGCGCAATTCGCCCCAGGTCAGCCGGGTCAGCAGGCGGTGCAGCACCTCCCGGCTGGCCAGCAGGCCGGCGGTCGCCACGCCGCCGGCGGCGGCCACGATGGGATCGCCGGCGACGCACAGCGCCCCCAGGGCGAAGACCACAAGGGCGGCAACCACGCCGGTGACGCTGTAATCCTGGTCGTGCCGGGCCTCGCGGGACTTGAACCAGGCAAAAACCAGGGCGAAGGCGGAAAAGCCGAAGCCGAGCAGCAGGGGGCCGCCGGCGGTGCCGGACAGAACCGCCAGCAGCGCGCCCAGGAAGCCGCACAGGCCATAGGTGCGGATGCCGGCCGTGCGGCTGCCGGCCGGGGCGTCGCGATCCTGCCAGCCGCGCTCGATCCCGACCAGCAGGCCGATGGCGAGAGCGGCGGCCAGCCGCAGCATGAGGGTGTGGTCGATCACGAGAGGCCCTCGAAAAGCTGAATTAGGCGGGCCCGCCCCGGGGTGGTCAAGCCCGGGCGGATTTGATCTCGCTCAAGGGAATGCCGGGACAATTGTCCCAAGGTTGCGGTTGCCGGGGGTCGCCGGTGTGACATCGTCGGAGAGGTTCGTACCATGACGACACAACACAGGAGAATGCTGGGCATGGACGCGCCGGCCACAGCGGCCGCTGCGCTGCCCGATCACATTGCCGCGCACTGGCACGGACTGGCGATCCTGCCCCTGGCGGTGGCGGTGGAAAGCCTGCGCTTCGCCGGCCGGCGCATGATGGCCCATGCCCATTACCTGTCGGACATGGCCAATTGTCATACCCTGACCGAGGCGGCCGAGGCCCAGTCCAGCTTTGCCCAGGAAACCCTCAACGATTATCGGATGGAAGCGGGGACGATGATGTCCGAGATCCGCACCGCCCTGGCCAACGGCGACGCGCCGGCGCCATGAGCGGCGGGCGGGGCCGTCCGGCCGCGACCGGACGGTCCGCCCCGCCGGCTACTCGATGTCGATGCCCTCGTCGGCAACCACCCGCTGGACCGCGGGCCGGGCGCGGACCCGGTCCATGATCGCGGTATAGTTCGGGTAGTCCTGGCGCATGGCAAAGCCCAGGCGGTTGCCCCAGCGGAAGAACACCAGGAGATAGGCGTCGACCACCGAGAAGCGGTCGCCCAGCAGCCATTGCTGGCCGGCAAGGCGCGGCTCGATATCGGCAAAGGCGGCCCGGGCGGTTTCGCGCCCGCGGGCCTTCAGGGCATCATGGGCGGCCGGGTCGGCGATGAAGCGGTCGGGCCGCAGCACCAGCCGGACGCCGGTCTGGTGGACGATCGAGCCCAGCCAGCTCATCCATTCGACGCCGCGGGCCAGGCTCTCGGCCTCGGTCGGCAGCAGGCCGGCTTCCGGGTGGCTGCGGGCCAGGAAGATCATGATCGCGCTCGCCTCGGTCAGGATCCTGGGCGAATCGGCCGGGCCATAGGCCAGGGCGGGCACCCGGCCACGCGGATTGACGGCCAGATATTCAGGCTTCTGGTTCATGCCCTCGGCGATCACCACCCGCACCCCTTCATAGGGCACGCCCAGCTCTTCCAGAACGATATGGGGCGCCAGGGAACAGGCGCCGGGGGAATAAAACAGGCGATAGGTCATAGGGTTCCTCCCGGTGGGCGGCCGCCGGCCACGACACCACGCTGGGCCCGCGGCGGCCGGCGCCCATCTCGGCGCGCCGGCCCGACCGGGTCAAGCCCCGCCCGGCAGCGGCGGCGACATGGCTGCCCGTCGCCGCCGGGGGGCGGGCGCTTGCCCGTCAGGTCGGGTCAGTGTCCGACATGCTGGCGCACCAGGCTGACGGCCTGGTTGGCATCCTGGCCGAAGGCCATGCCCAGGCGGCCGGCCAGGGCGGGGTTGCAGGCGGCGCCACCGCACAGCAGGAGATATTTTCCGCCCTTGCCCTGGCGGTCGAGCAACTCGCGGACCTTTTCCAGATAGACGGTCGACGAGTTCGAGGCGACCGACATGCCGATGGCGACCGCATTTTCCTGCTCCGCGGTCTCGACGAACTGCTCGGGCTTCACATTCTTGCCCAGGTCGATGACCTTGAAGCCGTTGGCCTTCAGCATCACGCTGACCAGGTTCTTGCCGATATCCTGGGCATTGCCCCGCACCACCCCCAGCACCACGGTACCCAGGGCCTTGCCATTGGCCGAGCCCAGCAGGGAGGCCAGCAGGGGCATGGCCTGGTCCATGGTGCGCGCCGCCTTCAGGACGTCGGTGACGAAGCGCTCCCGGCGGTCATAGAGGTCGCCCACCACCTTCATGCCCAGCGCCAGCCCGTCATTGACGATCCGCTCGGCGGGCAGGAAATCACGCCGGGCGTGGCCGAATTTGTTGAACGGGCACGGCGACACCGACACGTAGCGTTCCGCCAACTTTCCGTGCCGAAGGTCATCGACGGCCTGGACCATGATGTCCTCGGCAGTGCCTTTGAAAATGGTATCGAAAACTTCCGCCGCCTGATC
>JAJFJE010000323.1 GCA_021774355.1 Alphaproteobacteria bacterium | reverse complement strand
AGGTCCCGGCGGCTACCCAGCCGCCACCCAGCGCTGCATAAAGGCTGATCACAGCGTTCAGGCTGGCCAGCTTGAGCTGGTTCTGGGTGTCCTGCGCCTGGTACAGGCTGCGCTGGGCGTCGAGCAACTCGATCAGGTCGATGGCCCCGGCGCGGTAGCGCTCCGTGGCGAGATCGAGGGCCCGGCGGGCTTCGGCGACCTGCTGGTCCTGGAAATGGCGTTGGGTCGCCAGGGTGGCGATCCGCGACAGGCCGTTTTCGACATCGCCGAAGGCGGCGAGGATCGCCTTGCGATAGGCCTGGACGATCTCGTCCCGACGGGCCTTGGCCAGGTCCGACTGGGCCTCGCGCCGGCCGCCGTCGAAGATCGTCTCGACCACCGAGCCGGCCAGGGCGAACAGCAGGCTTTGGGGCTGGAACAGGCCGGACAGGGCGTTGGACACGGTGTCGGCACTGGCGGTCAGGGAAATCGAGGGGAAGAAGGCGGCGCGGGCCGCAGCGATGTCGGCCTGGGCCGCAGCCAGGTCGGCTTCGGCACGCTTGAGGTCGGGGCGCCGGGTCAAGAGGTCGGAGGGCAGCCCGGCGACCACCGGCGGCAGGGTGATTCCGGCCAGGCTGGTGCCGGCGATGGCAAAGCCCTCGGGCGGGCGGCCGAGCAGCAGGGCCAGCGCATTTCGGGCCTCGACCAGGGCCTGGTCCAGGGGCGGGATGGCCGCCTGGTTCTGGGCGACGACGCCGCGTTGCTGGGCGAGCTCCAGTTCCGAGGCGGCGCCCGCGTCGAACCGGGCCTGGACCAGTTTCATCACCGTCTGGGCGTCGGCCAGATTGTGCCGGGCGATCGCCAGGCGGTCGCCCAGGGAGCGCGCCGCCAGATAGCTGGTGGCAACGCTGGTGGTCACCGTCAGGGCAACGGTCTCGCGGTCGTAGCGGCTGCCCGCCAACTGGGCCCGGGCGGCGCTCACGCCGGCCGCCAATTCACCGAACAGGTCGAGCTGATAGGAGGCGCTGACCCCGGCGCTCACGCTGTTGGTGGCCCGGCCTTTGCCCGGAATGCGCCGGCTGGCCCCGGCATCGGCGTCGATGGCGGGAAACAGGCTGGCGCCGGTGCCGGCCAGTTGAGCCTCGGCCTGGGCGACCCGGGCGGCGGCCGCGGCAAGGTCGGGACTGTCGGCCTGGGCGGCGGCCACAAGATCGTTGAGTTCGGCACTGCCGAAGCCCTGCCACCATGCCGTGTCGGGCCACTGGACGGGGGCGCCGGCCGCGGCCGGCGCCTGGTCCCAGCCGGCGGGAAGGTCGAAATCGAGCGGCGGCAGGTCGAGCTCGGCACAAGCGCCGAGACCGAAGGCCAGGATCAGCACGGGGAAAGGTTTCATGTCACTCGCTCGCCAGGGCAACCACAGGATCCAGCCGCGCCGCCTTGCGTGCCGGGGCATAGCCGAACACCAGGCCGACGGCGGCCGCGCAGGAAAAGGCGAGCAGGATAATATCCGCCGAGAAGCGCACCGGCATGTCGAATGCCCGGACCACCAATGCAGTGGCGACACCGCCCGCGATGCCGATCAGGCCGCCCAGCACCGAGACCACCACCGCCTCGGTCAGGACCTGCTGCAGAATATTGCGGGTGCGCGCCCCCGTCGCCATGCGAATGCCGATCTCGCGGGTTCGCTCGGTCACGCTGACCAGCATGATGTTCATCACCCCGATGCCGCCGACCAGCAGCGAAATCAAGGCGATGGTCGCGAGCAGGACCGTCAGGGTGTCCTGGGTCGCGGTCGCCGTTTCGACAATCTCGGCCATGTTCCGGATGCGGAAATCCTCGGTCTGGTGACGCTGAACCAGTAAATTGGTCACCGCGGCCTGGACCTCGTCCATCTTGCTGGTGTCGTCCACCGCGACGGTGATGGACCGCAGCTTGCGGGCGCCGAACAGGCGCAGCGAACCGGTGGTGAGGGGCACGAAGATGACGTCGTCCTGGTCGTTGCCGAAGCCGGTGGCGCCCTTGGGCGCCGTGACCCCGACCACCTGGAACGGAACATTGGCCAGCAGCACGAAGCGGCCGACCGGGTCGGTGCCGGGCTCGAACAGGGCATCGACCACGGTCTGGCCCAGCACGGCCACGGTCGCGTAGCTGTTGACGTCGCGGGCGGTGAAGAAGCCGCCACTGGCCAATTGCCAGTCGCGGCTGATCACGATATCCGGGGTGGTGGCGTCGATCTGGGTCTGGTGGTCCTTGTTGCCGAAACGGGCGGTGGCGGTGCCGGTGGTCTCGGGCACCGCGGCCAGGATATTGGGCAGTTCGGCAATGACCACCGCGTCTTCCGGCACCAGGGTTGCGGCATCGCCGCCGACGCCGCGCTGGCTGGGCGCGCCGGCACGGACCACCAGGAGATTGGTCCCCATGGCGCTGATGCGGTCGAGCACGCTTTGCTTGGCACCTTCGCCGATGGCCAGCATGGCGACCACCGAGCCGACCCCGATGACGATGCCGAGCAGGGTCAGTACCGTGCGGAACAGGTTGGCGCGCAACGCCCTCAGGGCCATGCGGACGGCCTCTTCGGCCTCGGCCGCCAGGGCGCCCAGGCGCTCGTGCCCGTCGGGGGCCAGGGGCAGGGGCTGGGGCGCCAGGCGGGGCGCCTCGGGCTTGCGGGTGTCGCCGACGATCAGGCCGTCACGAATCTCGATCAGGCGGTCGGCATGGGCGGCGACCTCGGGATCATGGGTGATGACGATCACCGTATGGCCCTCGTCGGCGAGGCTGCGCAGCAGGGCCAGGACATCGGCCCCGGAACGGCTGTCGAGGGCGCCGGTCGGCTCGTCGGCCAGGATGATATGGCCGCCATTCATCAGCGCCCGGGCGATCGACACACGCTGCTGCTGGCCGCCCGACAGCTGGCTCGGCCGATGGTCCATGCGGTCGGCCAGGCCCAGCCGTTCCAGCAGCGCCTCGGCACGGTCGCGCCGCACGCCCTGGGGCACGCCGGCATAGACCGCCGGGACCTCGACATTCTCGACCGCCGTGGCGTTGGCGATCAGGTGGTAGCTCTGGAAGATGAAGCCGAAGGCCTCGCGCCGGGCCCAGGCCAACTGGTCGGCGTCGAAGCTGCCGACGTCCCGGCCGGCAAAGCGGTAGCGGCCGGAACTCGGCCGGTCGAGGCAGCCGATCAGGTTCATCAGGGTGGTTTTGCCCGAGCCCGAGGCGCCCATGATGGCGACGAACTCGCCCGCCTCGATCACCAGGGTAATGCCGTGCAGAACCTCGACCGACAGGGTTCCGTCGCCCGAGACATAGGTCTTTCGGACCGCCTCGAGCTGGATCAGGGGCGTCGCCATCACAGGCCGCCAAAGCCTGCCGGGCGGCCCGGACGCTGGCCGCCCGTGCGCTGGACGCCGCCGCTGGCAGGGCCGGCGCGGCCCAGGACCACGGTCTCGCCGGGGTCCAGCCCGCTGACGATCTCGGTCGAGACCCGGTTGGAGACCCCGATGGTCACGGCGCGCGGGTGGCCCAGGCCGTCGGCGCCCAGCACCATGAGCCGGTGGCTGCCATCGGGCTGCCTGCGCAGCGCAAGGGTCGGCACCAGGACGGCGTTGCGGGCCTCGGCGACGACGAAAAAGACCTGTGCGGTCATCTGGGTCATCAGCCGGCCGTCCTTGTTGTCGACGTCGAACAGGGCGTTGTAGAGGACCACATTATTGACCACTTCGGGGGTCGGCAGGATCTGCCGCAGGGTCCCGGTCCAGCGGGTCTCGCCGCTGCCCAAAGTGGTGAAATAGGCGGTCATGCCGAGCGCCAGGCGGCTGACATCCGCTTCCGATACCTGGGTCGTTACGGTCATGACCGACAGGTCGGCGATCCGCAGGATGATCGGGGCCTGCTGGTTGGCGTTCAGGGTCTGGCCCTGGCGCGCGGTCAGGGACACGATGGTTCCCGCCATGGGGGCATAGATCTTGGTATATTCAAGATTGGCCTGGTCGCCCCTCAGGGTCGATTCGGTCTGCTGCATTTCGGCCTTCAGGACCTCGACCTGGGCGG
>JAJFJE010000322.1 GCA_021774355.1 Alphaproteobacteria bacterium | reverse complement strand
GGCCAATGGCCAGGTGGTGATCCTGAACCCGTAGGGCGTGCTGGTCGGGCCCACCGGGCGGATCGATGCGGCAGGCGTGGTGGCCTCCACCTCCAGGCTCGATGTCGACGGCTTCATGGCCGGCAAGGCCAATCTGAAATTCACACCCGGCGGCGACCCCAACGCCACGGTCGCCAATGACGGCACGATCACGGTCGAAGGGGCCGGGATCGCGGCGCTGGTGGGGCCGAACGTCCGGAACACGGGCACGATCACGGCGACGGCCGGGCGGGTGGCGCTGGCGGCGGGCGATACCTATACGCTCGACCTCGCGGGCGACGGGCTGGTCGAACTGGCGGTGACCGGTTCCGGGCAGAGCCTGGAGCAGGCGGGCGTGGTGTCCGGTACCCAGGTGGTGCTGTCGGCCGATGCCGCGTCGGATGTCGTTTCCAGCGTCATCAACGTCTCGGGCATCACCCGGGCGACGGCGGCGAGCCGCGACGGCGGCGTCATCGTGCTGGACGGCGGTGCCGGCGGGGTGACGATCTCGGGCACGGTCGATGCCTCGGCGGGCCAGCCCGGGGGCACGGGCGGCCGGGTGACGGCGACCGGCGGCACGGTCACGGTGGCGGGCGGGGCGACGGTTGCGGCCGACGGCGCCAGCGGCGGCACCGTGCTCCTGGGCGGCGATGCCCATGGCGGCAAGCAGCCGGACAAACACCTGAGCGCGATGCCGGTGGCGACGGCACGGCGCAGCGTGGTGGAAGCTGGCGCCACGGTCAGTGCCAAGGGCACGGACGGGGCAGGCGGCGCCATCGTCGTCTGGGGCGATCAGGCGGCCGACGTGATGGGCAGCCTGCTGGCGGCCGGCCCCACGGCCGGCGGCTTCGTCGAGACCTCGGGCCATTCGGTGGAATTCGGCGGCGCCACCATCGATGCCGGTGTCGGCGGCACCTGGCTGACCGACCCCGACGACAAGACGATTGGTGGGACTGAGGCGACCACCATCAACAATGCGCTAGCCGCCGGCACCAATGTGCTGGTCGAGACTTCAGCCTCCGGCACGGGCGGAAGCGGCGACATTAGCGTCACTAACGGTATCACCTGGAGCACCGGCGCGACTTTGGAGCTGTCGGCCTATCGAAATATCACGTCATCCCTCGTTGGCAATATTTATGCCTCGGGAAGCGGCCATCTCATTCTTCGTGCCGACAACAGCGGAACCGGTACCGGCACCGTTTCAATGGTGGGTCTGGTCACGCTGAACGCGGGCGCCAGCTACGATATCTATTATAATCCATCGAGTTATGCGAGCCCGACCGGCTTTGCGACCGGCAACGCCGGCACCTTCCACGCCTATATGCTGGTGCATGACGTCGACGACCTGCAGGCGATGTCGACCAATCTTTCCGGCACCTATGCCCTCTCGAAGGATATCGACGCCAGCGCCACCTCCGGCTGGAACGGCGGCGCCGGCTTCGCGCCCATCGGGACCTCCGCCACTGCCTTCACCGGCGTGCTCGAAGGCCAGGACCATGCGATCTCCGGCCTGACCATCAACCGGCCGGGTGTCAGCTATATCGGCCTGTTCGGCAATGCAAGCGGGGCGACCTTACGCGATGTCGGCATCGTCGATGCCGATGTCACCGGCGGCTCGCTTAACGGCATTCTCCTCGGCTACGGCGAAGCGGCGATTTCGGACGTCCATACGAGCGGCCGATTGACCGGGGGGAGCTATTCCGGTGGCCTGGTCGGAGTTCTCAATTTCTCGAATGTCACCGGGTCCTATTCTACGGCCACGGTCGACGGCGGGACGGATGGGTACATCGGCGGCCTGGTCGGGCATCTGTATTGGTCGTCGGTCAGCGACAGCTATGCAACCGGCAATGTCACCGGCGGGCGGGATGTCGGCGGCCTGTTCGGTGACGTCTGGAATGGCGGGAGCATTACCCGATCCTATGCCACCGGTACGGTTGCGGCCATCAATGCCGGGAACAATCGCGCGGGCGGCCTCATCGGCTCGATCGGGCGGGACAATGAAATTACGCTCACGACCATCTCCTACGCCTATGCCAGCGGCGCCGTCACCGGAGGCATCGCGGGCGGGCTGATCGGCGACGCCATTGTATCCGTGGCGATTGACAACAGCTATGCCGTCGGGGCCGTGACGGGCACCAATGGCAGCGGCTTCGCGGGCGGGCTGGCCGGGCGATTTTCGGATGGCTACGTCAATTCGGTCTATTCCTCGGGCGCCGTCCAGGGGCTGGGCACCCTGGGCGGATTGGTCGGCGCGGTCACCGGCAGCATCGGGACACCGACCGCCGCCTATTGGGACAAGGACACCAGCGGCCGCACGACCAGCGCGGCCGGTACCGGCTTGTCGACGACGGATGCCTTCAAGCAGGCCAGCTATTCCGGCTTCGATTTCACCAGTAACTGGTACATTTCCGAGGGCAATACGCGTCCGATCCTGCGCAGCGAATATTCGACCACCATCCGCAATGCCCACCAGCTCCAGCTCATGGCGCTCGATCTGTCGGCCGGTTATGTGCTGGCCGCCGACATCGATGCCGCCGCCACCGCGCAAGATGGGGCGGATGTCTGGAACACGGCGACCGGCTTCGTGCCCGTCGGGACCTATAATGATCCGTTTTCGGGCAGCTTCGACGGCCAGGGCCATATCATTGAC
>JAJFJE010000321.1 GCA_021774355.1 Alphaproteobacteria bacterium | reverse complement strand
GTGCTCAACATCCACCCCCTCGCCGCTCCGATCGAGCGCCAGCTGGCGGGTCGCCGGGCGGCGGGCCCCCCGCCCGACCTGGTGCTGTCCGACGAACGGGCGGCGCTTCTCGAAACCGGCGGCGGCGTGCGCAAGGCGCTGCCCCTGCTGGGCGCGGGCCCGTTCCTGGTGGCCAATGCCGACACCTTGTGGCGGCCCGGAATGATCGACCCGGTGGCCGCCCTGGCGGTCCGCTGGGATCCCGCCGAGATGGATGCCTTGCTGCTGGTTGCGTCGACCGCCGCCGCCATCGGCTTTGCCGGGCGCGGCGATTTCCTGATGGATCCCTGGGGCCGGCTGGAACGGCGGCCGGAATCCGACGTCGCCCCCTTCGTCTATGCCGGGGTCGGGGTGTTCACCGCCCGGGTCTTCGACGATACGCCCGACAACGCCTTTTCCCTGAACCTGATCTTCGACCGGCTGATCGCCCGGGGCCGGCTCTACGGCCTGCGCCTCGACGGGCAGTTGCTCCATGTCGGAACCGTGGACGCCATCGGCGATGCCGAGGCCGCCCTTGCCGACCTCAGCTGACTGCTCCGGCCCGGCGGTGCCGCCGCTCGGGCGGCCCCGGCTCTATACCATCGCCCCCGGCGACAGCTTTGCCGATGCCTTGGCCGGCGGCCTGCTGGCGCGGGCGGCCGGCGATCCCCTCGAACTGGCGGGCAGCCTGATTCTGGTGCCGACCCGGCGGGCCGCCCGTGGGCTGGCCCAGGCGTTTCTCCGCCAGTCCGGCGGCCGGGCCCTGCTGCTGCCGCGCTTCCGGCCGCTGGGCGACGCCGACGATGAGGAACTGGCGCTGACCGGGATGCCCGAAGCGCTCGACCTGGCCCCGGCCATGCCGCCGCTGGAGCGGCGCTTCCTGTTGGCCCGCCTGGTGCTGGGCTGGTGGCAGGCGCGGGGCGAGGCGGCCCATCTGGGGGCGGCCCTGGCCCATGCCGGGGAACTGGCCCGGCTGATCGACGAGATCGCCACCGAAGGGGCCGACTGGCAGGCTCTCGAAACCCTCGTGCCCGCGGCCCTGGCCGGTCATTGGCAGGAGACCCTGAGCTTTCTGCAGATCGCCGGACGCCACTGGCCGGCCGTGCGCGATGCCGGCGGGACGACCGATCCGGCGGTGCGGCGGGATGCCCTGCTGCGCTTGCAGGCCCGCCAATGGCAGGAGCGGCCGCCGGCCCACCCGGTCCTGGTGGCGGGATCGACCGGTTCGATCCCGGCCACCGCGGAACTGATCGCCGTGGTCGCCCGCCTGCCCCAGGGCGCCGTGATCCTGCCCGGGCTCGATCTGGCCATGGCCGACGATGGCTGGGCGGGCCTCGGCCCGGGTCATCCGCAATGGGCAATGCGCGGCCTGCTGGAGGCCATCCGGGCGTCCCGGGACGATGTCGAGCCCTGGCCGCCGGGCCGGCCGCGGCGCGGCCCCAGCCCGCGCCAGGCGCTGCTGGCCGAGGCGATGCGGCCGGCCGAAACCACCGACCTGTGGCACCGGACCCGGGCCGCACTCGATCTGCCGGCGGCCTTTCGCGGGCTCTCGCGGATCGACGCGCCGGACCGGCCGGCCGAGGCGCGGGCGATCGCCCTCCTGCTGCGCGGTGCGCTCGAAACGCCCGCGCGCACCGCGATGCTGGTGACGCCCGACCGGGCGCTCGCCCTCCGGGTGTCCGCGGAACTCGCCCGCTGGGGCATCCAGGTCGACGATTCGGCCGGCGTACCCCTGGGCACCACGGTTCCCGGCGGCTTCCTGCGGCTGGTTCTGGCGGCGGCGGTCGAGGATCTTGCCCCGCTGGCGCTGCTCGCCCTGCTCAAGCATCCGCTGGCGGCGCTCGGCATGGCGCGGGGCGACAGCCTTGGCCGCACCCGTCGGCTCGAGCGCCTGGTGCTGCGCGGGCCGCGGCCCCAGGCGGGGCTGGCCGGCCTGCGCCAGGCCCTGGCGGCCCGGGCGCGGGCCGCCGACGCCGCCGGGCGGCCGCGCGACCTGGCGCCGCTTCACGATCTGGTCGACCGGCTGGCGCGGGCGCTCGCCCCGCTGTTTGCGGCCCTGGCGGCGCCGCGCGTGGCTTTCGCAGCCCTGGTGGAGGCTCATGTGGCCGCGGCGGAGGCCCTGGCCGCGACGGCCGAGGCGACCGGCGCCGCGGCATTGTGGCGGGGCGAGGCCGGCGAGGTTGCGGCTGGCCTGATCGCCGATCTGATTGCCGCGGGAACGGCCCTGGGCGCGGTCGCCCCAGCCGACTATCCGGGCCTGTTCGACGAAGTGCTGCAGGCGGTGACGGTTCGGCCGCGCTTCGGCAGCCACCCCCGGCTGGCCATTCTGGGGCCGCTGGAGGCCCGCCTCGCCAGCGCCGACCTGGTGGTGCTGGGCAGCCTCAACGAGGGCACCTGGCCGGCCGAGCCGGCGGCGGACCCCTGGCTGTCCCGGGCCATGCGCCAGGCCCTGGGCCTTGCCCCCCAGGAGCGCCGGCTGGGCCAGGCGGCCCATGATTTCGCCACCCTGGCGGCGGCGCCGTGCGTGGTGGTGACCCGCGCCGCCAAGATCGATCTGGCACCGACCGTGCCGTCGCGCTGGCTGCGCCGCCTCGATGCCCTGGCCGGCGCGGATGGCTGGCCGCTCGATCCGGCACTTGCCCGTGCCGCCGGGCTCGACCC
>JAJFJE010000033.1 GCA_021774355.1 Alphaproteobacteria bacterium | reverse complement strand
GCTTCAACGTCTACCCGCGCGAGGTGGAAGACATTCTCCTGGCCTTCGACGGGGTGGTGGAGGCGGCCGTCATCGGCCTGCCCGACGAAGTCTGGGGCGATCGGATCCACGCTGTCGTGGCCGGCCGCCCGGGGCTCGATGGCGACGCCATCCTCGCCTTCGCCCATAGTCGGCTTGCCGGCTTCAAGCGGCCCAGGTCGATCGAGATCTGGCCCGAATTGCCCAAATCCCCGGTCAACAAGATCCTGCGGCGCAGCGTCCGTGAGACGATCGCCGCCCGCACCGGCAAAGCGTGAAATTACCGACATGATGATTCCAGACCGCCATCTCGTCCTGCACGGCCTCGCCATCAAGAAACATGGAGACGCCGGCGAAGTCGCCGAAATCATCGACCGCCCGGTCGATATCGTCGCCCGCGTCCTCGACGACGCGGCGGCCCAGGGCAGGGTCGTCGGCAATGCCGGGCGATACCTGCTGGCGCCCGTCGCCCAGATCGCCCTGGCCGGCGAATATTCCCGCTATTACAGCGGTTTGCGCGGCGATGCCGGGTTCATCCTGGGGTATGAGCAATTCGAACGGGTGAACACCGACCTCAAGGCCCTGATCACCGACTGGCAGACCATGGAACTGGCCGGCGGGCGGGTCAATAACGACCATTCCAACGCCGACTATGACGCCGCGATCATCGACCGCCTGGGCGCCCTGCACGAGCGGGCGGAGATCGTGCTGAGCCGGCTGACCTCCGGCCTGGCCCGCCTGGCGGTGTGGCCGCGCCGCCTGGTTGCGGCGCTCGAAAAGGCCGAGGACGGCGCCGTCGAATGGGTCAGCGACGCCCGCACCCCCAGCTACCACACGGTGTGGTTCGAGATGCACGAGGATCTGCTGCGTATCCTCGGCCGGACGCGGAGCGAATGATGACCGGCGCCCGCTATACGGTGATGCTGGCCGGCGACGAACTGCCGCCGCGCGCGCTGATCGGCGGCAAGGGCTGGTCGGTCGGCCGCATGCGGGCCCTGGGGCTTCCTGTGCCGCCGGCCTTTGTGGTGACCACCCGGGCCTGCGCCGCCTTCATGGGCGAAGGGCAATTGCCCGACGGCCTGATTCAGGAGATCCGGGACGGCATTGCCTGGCTGGAGGAGGCCACCGGCCGTACCTTCGGCTGGGGCGCGCGCCCCCTGCTGGTCTCGGTCCGCTCCGGATCGGCGGTATCGATGCCGGGTATGATGGACACCGTGCTCAATCTCGGCATGACCGACGCGACCGAGGCAGCGCTGGCCACGGAATGCGGCGACCCGGGATTTGCCCGCGACACACGCCGGCGCTTTCTTGCCCTTTACGGCGAGATCGTCATGAAGGCGCCGGAGGTCGTACTCGAAGCGGGCGGCGATCCCGACCAGTGGCGGGCGGCAATCGCCGCCGCGGGTGGCCGGCCGGTGCCCGAGGATGTCGAGGCGCAGCTCCTGAGCGCCGTGGTCGCGGTGTTCGAATCGTGGAACTCGCGGCGCGCCCGGCGCTACCGGCAGCACCATGGGATCCCCGACGACCTGGGCACCGCGGTCACCATCCAGGCCATGGTGTTCGGCAATCTCGACGAACATTCGGGGACCGGCGTGGTGTTTTCGCGCAATCCCCTGACCGGCAGCCCGGAGCCCTATGGCGAGTTTCTGGCCCGTGCCCAGGGCGAGGACGTGGTCTCCGGCCGCTTCACGCCCCAGCCCCTGTCGGCCATGGCAACCCTGATGCCGACCGTCCACGCCGAATTGATGGCGGCGGCCAGCACCCTCGAGGCGGCGAACCGGGAAGTCCAGGACATCGAGTTCACGGTGGAACGGGGCCAGCTCTATCTGCTGCAGACCCGGACCGCCAAACGGGCGCCGGAAGCGGCGGCCCGGATCGCCGTCGACATGGTGCGCAGCGGCCTGATCAGCGAGGCCGATGCCTTGTCCAAGGTGACACCGGAGCAGATCCGGCAGATCCTGAATCCCCGTCTGGCGGCGGGTGCCGCAGCGGCCGCGCAGCTTCTCGCCCGTGGCGAAGGGGCCTGTCCGGGCGTCGGCCAGGGGGTGGTGGTGTGCGACTCGGACGAGGCGGAGCGCCGCTCCGCGGCCGGCGAAGCGATCGTCCTGGCCCGCCCGATGACCAGCCCCGGCGACCTGCACGGCATGATCGCGGCCCAGGCCGTGATCACCGAACAGGGGGGCAGCACCTCCCACGCCGCCGTCATCGGCCGCGCCCTGGGACGGCCCAGCGTGGTCGGCTGCGGCGCCGGCGCGGTCACTGGCCTGGCCGGGCGGGTGGTCACCGTCGACGGCGAGAGCGGCTGCGTCTATGACGGGCTGCTGCCGGTCGAGCGGCGCGATGCCGCCGCCGACGAGGTGCTGGCCGCGCTCCACCAATGGTCGGCCAGCCGCACGACGCTGCGGGTGATCGATCCGGCGGAGCCGTCCTTGGCCGGGGTGCTTGACCTCGATTCGGTGGAAGGCGGGGACAGCCCCGAGCGGGCGGCCCAGTTGGTTGCCGCCGCCACCGGCCAGCGGGGCATCAAGGGCAGCGTGGTCGGCAGCCCCGACGTCATCCGGGCCGCGATCGACGGCCAGTTCGAATTCATCGTCGCCACGCCCGCCCTGCCGATCCTGATCGCGCTGGCCCAGGCGACGGCGCTCCGTTCAGCATAGAGGACCCGATGGGCAAGATCCCCCCTTCCGATATCGAAGCGTTGATCCAGATCTTCGACCGCTCGGACTGGGCCGAACTGAAGCTGGCGACCGCCGGGTTGCGGATCCACCTGTCGAAGGACGGCAGGATCCGGGCAACCAGCATGGACGGCTTCAACGGTGCCGCGGCCGACCGGTCGGAACGGGTCGCGACGCCCGTTCCCGCCATCGCGGCCGTGCCCCCCGCGACGCCGACCGTGGCCCCGCCCCAGGAGGGCCTGGTCGCCATCCGGGCGCCCAATCTGGGAACCTTCTACCGGGCACCGAAGCCGGGGGCGCCGCCCTATGTCGAACTGGGCCAGCGGATCGGCGCGGATACCGAAGTGTGCCTGATCGAGGTGATGAAGCTGTTCACACCGGTCCGCGGCGGCATTGCCGGCGAGGTCGTCGAAGTCTGCGTCGCCGAGGGCGAGATG
>JAJFJE010000320.1 GCA_021774355.1 Alphaproteobacteria bacterium | reverse complement strand
CGGGGAGATGTCCTGCAATCCGGCGATCGGTGGTCTGGCCAAAGGCCATCTGGTGCGCGAGATCGACGCCATGGACGGGGTCATGGGCCGGGTGGCGGATCGGGCCGGGATCCAGTTCCGGATGTTGAACCGGTCGAAGGGGCCCGCCGTCCGGGGCCCGCGGGCCCAGGCCGACCGCAAGCTCTATCGCCAGGCGATGCAGCAGAGCCTGGCGGAACAGCCGGGCCTCGCTATTCTGCCGGGCTCGGCCGAGGATGTGATGCTGGCCGGCGGCCGCGTCGGTGGGGTGGTGCTGGGCGACGGGCGGTGCATCACCGCGGGGGCGGTGGTGCTGACCACCGGCACCTTCCTGCGAGGCATGATTCATCTTGGCGCGGAGCGGTGGCCGGCGGGCCGGGTCGGGGAGGCGCCGGCAGTCGGGCTGGCGCTGAGCTTGGAGCGGCTAGGCCTTCGCCTGGGACGGCTGAAGACGGGCACGCCGCCACGGCTGGACGGCCGGACCATCGACTGGGCAGGGCTCGACAGGCAGCTCGGCGACGACCCGCCGGAACCGTTCTCGTTCCTGACCGAGGCAATCACGACGCCCCAGATTGCCTGCGGCATCACCTGGACCGGCGCGGCGGGGCACGCCCTGATCCGCGACAATCTTCACCGGGCGCCGGTCTATAGCGGCCAGATTGCCGGCGTCGGACCGCGCTATTGCCCGTCGATCGAAGACAAGGTGGTGCGTTTCGCCGACAAGGACAGGCACCAGATCTTTCTTGAGCCTGAAGGGCTGGACGACGACACGGTCTATCCCAACGGCATCTCGACCTCGCTGCCACGGGATGTCCAGGCGGCGCTGCTGAAGACCATTCCGGGTCTCGGGCATTGCGTGATGATCCGGCCGGGCTATGCCATCGAATATGATTTCGTCGACCCGCGGGCGTTGAGCCATGGGCTCGAAGTAAAGGCCTGCCCGGGGCTCTTTCTGGCGGGCCAGATCAACGGCACGACGGGCTATGAGGAGGCTGCGGCCCAGGGGCTTATGGCCGGCCTGAACGCGGCCAGGGCGGCGGCCGGGCAGGCGCCGGTGGTACTGGACCGGGCGACCGCCTATATCGGCGTGCTGATCGACGATCTGGTGACCAAGGGGACCAGCGAGCCCTATCGGATGTTCACCTCGCGGGCGGAATACCGCCTGGTGCTGCGGGCCGATAATGCCGACCGCCGGCTGACCCCGCGCGCCATCGGCCTCGGCTGTGTCGGGCGCGAGCGGCAGCGCCGTCACGAAGAAAAGGCCGCGGCGGTCGAGGCGGCGCTGGCATTTTGCCGGGCCACCCGGCTGACCCCGGCAGCGGCCGCCCGGGCAGGGCTGACCGTTAATCAGGATGGCCAGAGCCGGTCGATTCTCGACCTGCTGCGCCTGGCGGATGTCGATCTGACCCGGCTGGCGGCGCTGTGGCCGGAACTGGGCCAATGGACCGGCGTGGTCGCGGAGCAGGTCGCGATCGAGGCCCATTATGACGGATATCTCCAGCGTCTGGAGGCCGATATCAGGGCTTTTCGCCGGGACGAGGAGATCGCGCTGGATCCCGCGCTCGACTACGGCCAGGTGGGCGGCCTGACCACCGAGGTCCGGGACAAGCTGGCGGCGGCCCGGCCGGCCAGCCTGGGCGCCGCGGCCCGGATTCCGGGGGTGACGCCGGCGGCGATGACCGCCGTCCTGGCCCATGTCAGGAAGGCCGGCAACGGCCGTGCCGTGGCGTGACGGCCGGGCCTCTGGGGCGGGACGGCTTCGCCGCCCTCACCGGTGTTTCACGTGAAACACTCGACAGGCTGACCGCCTATGCCGCCCTGCTGGAAAAATGGCAGAGCACGATCAATCTGGTCGGTGCCTCGACCCTGCCCGACCTGTGGCGCCGGCACATGCTCGATTCGGCCCAACTCGCCCGCCATGCCCCGCTGAACGGCCGGTGGCTCGACCTCGGCTCCGGCGCGGGCTTTCCGGGTCTCGTCCTGGCAATTCTCGGCGCGGCCGACATGCACCTGGTCGAGAGCGACGCCCGGAAATGCAGCTTTCTCCGGGAGGCGGCGCGCCTGACCGGGGCGCATGTGACCATCTGGGCCAAGCGGATCGAGGCGGTGCCGCCGCTCGCCGTGCAGGTCGTGACCGCCCGCGCCCTGGCCCCGGTAGAGAAACTTCTCGCCTGGGCGGCGCCACACCGCGATGCCCGCACGATTCACCTCTTCCCCAAGGGCCGGGACGCCGACGCCGAATTGACCGCGCTCGCCAGCCGGGAGACACTGGCCGTCGAGCGGCACGCCAGCGCCAGCGACCCTGCGGCCACCATTCTCGTCCTTCGGGTGAAAAATCATGACTGACGCGCCTGCCGTCCGCACCCGGATCATTGCCATTGCCAACCAGAAGGGCGGGGTCGGGAAAACCACCACGGCAATCAACCTGGGCACCGCCTTGGCGGCAATCGGCCGGCGTGTGCTGCTGCTCGATCTGGATCCCCAGGGCAATGCCTCGACCGGCCTCGGCATCGAGCGCGCGAGCCGCGAAAAGACCAGCTACGACCTGGTGAGCGGCGAAGCGACGATTGCCGAGACCGCCGTTGCCACCGCCATCCCCAATCTCGACGTCATCCCCTCGACGGTCGACCTGTCCGGGGCGGAGGTCGAACTGGTCGACCAGCCCCGGCGCGCCTATCGGCTCAAGGAAGCCCTCGGCGGACTGGCCGAGCCGCCGGGTTACGACTATGTCCTGATCGACTGTCCGCCGTCGCTCGGGCTTCTCACCCTCAACGCCATGGTCGTCGCCCATTCCGTGCTGGTCCCCCTGCAATGCGAGTTCTTCGCCCTGGAAGGCCTTAGCCTGCTGATGCGGACGGTCGAGCAGGTGCGGGCGAGTTACAATCCAAGCCTGGAGATCCAGGGGGTGGTGCTGACCATGTACGACTCGCGCAACCTCCTGTCGGGGCAGGTCGCCGAGGATGTGCGCGGCTATCTGGGCAGCAAGGTCTACGAGACCGTGATACCGCGTAATGTCCGGCTGTCCGAGGCGCCGTCCCACGGCCAGCCGGCACTGGTGTACGACCACCGCTGCGCCGGCAGCCAGGCCTATATCAAACTGGCGGGCGAATTGCTCCGCCGCGAGGAACCGCGCGCCGCCTGAGGCCGCGCCAGGAACGAAAAATGGTTGATGAATCAAAGCGTAAGGGCTTGGGCAGGGGGCTCTCCGCCCTGTTGAGCGATGTCCGGGAGATGGCGCCGGACAATACCGACAAGACGGCGCGGCCGGGCCGGGACCTGCCGATCGAGCAGCTCGTGCCCAATCCGGGCCAGCCCCGGAAGCGCTTCGCCCCGGAAGCGCTCGAGGACCTTGTCGCGTCGATCCGCAGCCGCGGCATCCTGCAGCCGATCCTGGTCCGGCAACGTGATCCATCACGTTACGAAATCGTGGCCGGCGAGCGCCGCTGGCGGGCGGCCCAGGCGGCCGGGCTGCACAAGGTGCCGGTGATCGTCCGCGCCTTCACCGATGCCGAGGTCATGGAAGTGGCCCTGGTCGAGAATATTCAGCGAACCGACCTCTCGCCGATGGAAGAGGCGGCCGGATATCAGCGCCTGATCGACGATTTCGGCCACACCCAGGAGGCCATCGCAACCCTGGTGGGCAAGTCGCGCAGCCATGTCGCCAATTGCCTGCGCCTCCTGGCCCTGCCCGAGCCGGTCCGGCGGCTGGTCGACGAGGGTGCGCTCAGTGCCGGCCATGGCCGGGCCCTGGTCGGCCTGCGCAATGCCGCGGCCCTGGCCCAGCGGGCCGTGGCGGAGGGCCTGAACGTCCGTCAGATGGAAGTGCTGGCCAAGGCGGCCAAGGAGACGGTGGGGCCGCCAGCCAAGGCGGCTGCCGTCAAGGACCCCGATACGGCGATCCTGGAGGGCGAATTGTCGGCGGCCCTCGGGCTGGGCGTCACCATCGCCCACAAGGGCGAGGCCGGCGGCGCCCTGACCATCCGCTACCGTACCCTCGAGGAACTCGACGGCCTGTGCGCGAGGCTTAGCCGGGTCGAGGAGTAACCCCGGCCGCCGTTGCCCCTGTAACATGGTGGATTGCTTTGCCGCCGGCGCCTCCGGGCACGGGCGGGGGTCACCGCCGGGCGCCGGCGCGGGCGGCACCGGCGAGCCGCATCAAGGCGCGGGCGGTGAGGGTTTCGACCGGATTTCCGGTGGTCTTGGCGTCCAGTTCGGCCTCTGCCAGGAGGTCCACAGCGTCGGCCAGGCGGGGCGCGGTCCAGCGCGGCAGGGCGCTCTTGAACCAGCGGTCGCGGGGAAAGCGGATCGGCGGCTTGAGCTGCAGCAGGGCCCGCTCGACCGGGGCGCCGCCGTCGACCAGGTAGCGGGCCAGCTGCAGTTGTAACACCTGGCGGATGACGGCGCGCAGCACCGCGATCGGGCTTTCGCCCTGGCCGAGGCTGCGCAGCAGGGCCCGCTCGAGACGGGGCAGGTCGCCGCCCAGGCTGGCCTCGACAATGTCGTCGAGGCTGCTTTGCGCGGCATCGCCGACGGCGGCGCGGCAGTCGTCCAGGGTGACCGCAGCGGCGCCGGCACCGGCATAAAGCACCAGCTTGTCCAGTTCCCCCCGGCTGACGGCCCGATCGGCGCCCAGATGATCGGCCAGCCAGGACCGGGCGTCGGGGTCGACCGCCAGGCCCGCGGCCCCCAGGACCTGGTCGATCAGGCGGTCGAGGCTGGCGGCGTCGTCGGGATAGCAGGCGATGGCGGCGGCATTGTCGGCGGCCTCGACCGCGCGGCGCAGCTCGCTGCGCTGGCCCGGCAAGTCGCCCGCCTCGACCACGACCAAGGCGTCCCCGGCCGGTGCGCCAAGGAAGCCGGCAATCAGCTTGGCCTGGCGATCGCTGGCGGGGCGCAGCCGGACCACCCGCCGGCCCCCCAGCATGCTGATCGCCGCCGCTTCGTCGGCCAGGCGGGCGGGATCCTCGTCCAGGAGCTGGGGTGACAATTCGGCGACCCGGAAGGGGTCGTTCAGATCCTCGACCACCCGCGTGGCCAGCCGGTCGGCGCGCTCCCGGACCAGGCCCTGATCGGGTCCGAACAGCAGGATCAGGCGGATGGCGGGGTCCGGCCGGGCCAGGAAGCGCTCGATCTGGGCGCCGGTCAGCTTCACGGCCCGGCGCCTAGTTGACGCGGGATTCGAGGAAGCTCGCGACCCGGATGCGGATATCGTCGGCCAGCTGGCGGGTCGCCCGGGCCACGGCGTCGTCGCGCGCGACCGTCGAGGCATAGGGCGAGGCCGGCACATTATAGGTCGTATTGACGCGCGAGGTCTCGCTGAGCACCGGGGCCTCGGCGGCGGTGTCGATCAGGTCGAACTTGGCGATCAGATCGACGGAATAACGGGTGATGGTGGCGTCGCCCTGGACCAGCGACCCGGCCTCGGTGGATTTCAGCGCGACCTCGAGCCGATAGCGCGGCCGGGTCACCGCGTGGCCGCCGGTCAGGGCGTCGATCAGATTGTTGCGCAGGCGCAGGCCGTCATGGCCGGGGATCGGCGCGATGCTGACCGCGTCGAAGCTGACCGACGACGACGACAACGAACCGCTGCCGTAGAGCGGGTGGAAACCGCAGCCGGCAACCAGCCCCAGGGCGAGGGCGAGCAGGGCGGCGCGGGCGGCTGTCCCAGTCATCGGCTAGACCACAATATTGACGATGCGTCCGGGGACCACGATGAGCCGCCGAATAGGCCGGTCGTCAATGGCTTTCTGCACCGGCGCCAGGGCCAGGGCGCGACTTTCCAGCTCGGCCTGGGGCAGGTCGGCGGGGACCGACAGGGTCGCCTTCAGCTTGCCCTGGACCTGGACCGCGATGGTCACCGCGTCGTCACGCGCAAGGCTGTCGTCGGCCACCGGCCACGGCGTCTCGACCAACAGGCGGGTCTCGCCCAGGGCCTGCCACAGCTCCTCGGCCAGATGGGGCATCATCGGCGCCACCAGCTGGATCATGGCGCCCAGGGCCTCGCGGCGGGCAGCTGTGCTCGACGGGGTCTTGCCGGCCACAGCATCCTGCAGGGCATTGGCGAATTCGTAGAGGCGGGCGACAGCCTTGTTGAAATGAAAGGCCTCGATATCGGCGGTGACCCCGGCAATGGCCTTGTGGGTGGCCCGGCGCAGGGCCTGGTCCTCGGGGCCGAAGCCGTCATTGGCGCCGCCGGCCGCGGCCCCCTCGATCGCCATGCGCCACAGCCGCTGGGTGAAGCGCCAGGCGCCCTCGATGCCGCCTTCGGTCCATTCCAGATCGCGCTCGGGCGGGCTGTCCGACAGCATGAACCAGCGCGCGGTATCGGCGCCATAGCGTTCGATGATGTCGTCAGGGTCGACCGTATTGCGCTTCGACTTGGACATTTTCTCGACCCGGCCGGCGGTGACCGGCAGGCCGGTCGCGCGCTGGACCAGGCCGCCCGTGTCGGCCTTGGTCACTTCGTCCGGGCTCAGCCAGGCACCGCTGGCCGATTTATAGGTCTCGTGGTTGACCATGCCTTGGGTGAACAGCCCGGCAAACGGCTCGTCCAGGCCCAGATGGCCGGTCGCCTGCATCGCCCGGGCGAAGAAGCGGGAATAGAGCAGATGCAGGATCGCGTGTTCGACGCCGCCGATATACTGGTCGACGGGCAGCCAGTAGTCGACCGCCGCCCGGTCCGTCGGGTGCGCGCTGCGCGGCGAGCAGAAGCGGGCATAGTACCAGGACGAATCGACGAAGGTGTCGCAGGTATCGGTCTCGCGGGTGGCCGGTCCGGCGCAGGCGGGGCAGGCGACATGCTTCCAGGTCGGGTGGCGGTCCAGCGGATTGCCCGGCTGGTCGAAGCGCGCATCGTCCGGCAGGGTCACCGGCAGCGCGGCCTCCGGTACCGGCACGATGCCGCAGGCCGGGCAATGGATGACCGGGATCGGGCAGCCCCAATAGCGCTGGCGCGAGACGCCCCAGTCGCGCAGCCGGTAGGTGATGGCCTCGTGGCCGATGCCCAGGCGGTCCAGCCGGGCGATCGCCGCGCGCTTGGCCTCCGGCACCGCGAGGCCGTCCAGGAAGCCGGAATTGATCAGTTGGCCGTCCCCGACATAGGGGCCGTCGCCGAGGGTATAATGCTCTGGCGCGACCCCCTCCGGGCACACCACGGGGGTGATCTCCAGGCCATATTTCCGGGCGAATTCGAAGTCGCGCTGGTCGTGGGCTGGGCAGCCGAAAATCGCCCCGGTGCCATACTCCATCAGGACGAAATTGGCGATATAGACGGGCAGGGTGCGGCCGTCCTCGAAGGGGTGGGCAACCTCCAGCCCGGTGTCGAAGCCGAGCTTCTCCTGGCGCTCGATCTCCTCCTCCGAGGTGCCGCCCTGACGGCAGGTCACCAGGAAGGCGGCCATGACCGGGTCGGCCTTGGCCAGGGCCAGGGCCACCGGATGATCGGCGGCGATGGCGACAAAGGAGGCCCCGAACAGGGTGTCGGGGCGGGTGGTGTAGACCTCGATCCCGTCGACCGGGGCGCCGCCCTTGAAGCGGAAAGTCAGGCGGGCGCCGCTCGACCGGCCGATCCAGTTCTCCTGCATGGTGACGACCTTGCCCGGCCACCGCTCCAGCCGCTCCAGGCCGGCGATCAGCTCCTCGGCGAAGGCCGTGATCTTCAGGAACCATTGGCTGAGCTTGCGCCGCTCGACCAGGGCGCCGGAGCGCCAGCCGCGACCGTCAATGACCTGTTCATTGGCCAGGACCGTGTGGTCGACCGGGTCCCAGTTGACCAGTGAGTCCTTGCGATAGACCAGCCCGGCCCGGAGGAAATCGAGAAACAGCTTCTGCTCGTGCCGGTAATAGTCCGGATGGCAGGTGGCGATCTCGCGGCTCCAGTCGATCGACAGGCCCATCCGTTTCAGCTGGCCACGCATGGTGGCGATGTTCTGATAGGTCCAGGTGGCGGGGTGAACCTTGCGCTCCATGGCGGCGTTCTCGGCCGGCATGCCGAACGCATCCCAGCCCATGGGATGGAGGACATTATAGCCCCGGGCGCGGCGGAACCGGGCGACCACGTCGCCCATGGCGTAGTTGCGCACATGGCCCATATGGATGCGTCCCGACGGATAGGGAAACATCTCGAGGACGTAGTATTTCGGTTTCGCCGGGTCGAGTTCGGCACGGAAGGCGTCGCGGGCAGTCCATTCGGCCTGCCACTTGTCTTCGACGACGCGGGCATTGTAGCGCTCGGTACTCATGATCACCCTGTCGGAAGGCGGTGGGCCTGAGCCGGTGGGGCCGGCTACTTGCCGATCATCTTGATGCGCATCTCGCGCGCCTTGGTCAGGATCGCGTCTTCCAGCTTGGTGACGGTCTCGACGCTGACCGGCAGGTCGATCCAATTGCGCTCGGGCCCGATCTGCTGGCGGAACACGGCGACCTTCAGGCCGTCGGCCCGCAGCCGGCGGTCGAGAATATAGACCGTCGCCTTCATCCGTTCGTTCGGACGGTCCGGCGAAGAATACCAGTCGGTGATGATCACGCCGCCGAACGGATCGGCCGAGACCAGCGGCATGAAGGACAGGGTATCGAGCGAGGCGCGCCACAGCAGCGCGTTGACGCCGATCCCGGCCGACCCCGGATCGGCCTCCTGACGGGTCTTGCCGCCGAACAGGACCAGGCCGTCCGGACCCAGCAGGCCGCCCTTCTGCTCACCCGGGTCGGGCGCCGGATCGCTGTGCTTGGCGCCGGTCGCCTTGTCCGGATATTGCTGCTTGACGTCGTCCATTTCGCAAGCGCCAAGAACCAGGGGGATGGCGCAGGTCAGGGCGGTCAAGGCGGCACGCAATCGCATCATTCCGGTCCTTCAGGGCAGGCGGGCGGCGGGGTCCGGGCCCCTATTCGCCTGGTCATTTCGCGAAGCCCGCTAGTCATAAGGGAAGGGCCGGGGCAACGCAATCCAGCCTTTCGCCGCCGCTCCCCCCTTGCGCCGCCGCCGTGGCGGCGGCGGGTGGCAGCCGAAGCACGGCAGCATGAACCGAGGGTGGGCCGGAATTGTGTCGGTCCGCCGTCGACGCGACGGCATCAATTTGACGTCACTCATAAAGTCTTTTCTCGTTCCATGCGGCTTGCTGCCGCAGCGAGCAGAAAATCCGATGCACTGTCCCGTCGCCCGGCGGCGAACTGTTACGGAAAAGCAACAGCACCTGCCTTTCAGTTGTTGTGCGGCGCCGAACGCTTGACCCGAATATGGTAATAGCAATTACATCGTCCGGGTGACGGTCCACACAGGCCGAGGCGGTTTTGTCGCCTGGGTCTGCCACGAACGAGGGGATGATGAAAAAACTTCTGCTTGGCACTTCGGCGCTTACCAGCGCCATGATGCTTTCGGCGGCCGCCCATGCGGCGGAGCCGATGGCATTGACGATTTCTGGCTATTTTGAGGGCGTTGTCGTTGCCGGCGACGACGACATCAAGGGGAACCGCGGCCTCGCGTTCGACAGCTGGAACACTGAACTGCATTTCGACGCCAAGGGCGTGACCGATGGCGGCCTGACCTACGGCTTCCATATCGAGCTCGAGGGCATCACGACCGGCGACCAGATCGACGAGTCGTTCCTTTATCTCAGCGGCGGCTTCGGCCAGCTGGAATTCGGCTCGACCGACAGCGTCGGCGGCAAGATGAGCTACCTCGCGCCCCAGCCGGAGCCGAGCGGCATCATCAACCTGAACTCGCCTGACTATTTCCCGGCTGCCCGGCGCGGCCTGGGCACCGTGACCACCATTATCGGCCAGACCAGCGCCTTTGGTGCGGCCGATGCGGTGAAGGTGAACTACTTCACGCCGCGCATCGCCGGCTTCCAGCTGGGCGTGACCTTCAGCCCCGATTCCTGCGAAGACGCGGGCTGCACCCTGGGTGGCAATTTCGCCGCCAAGCCGCCGGGCGGCGCTGGCGCCCCGAATCGCGACTACGAAGCCGCTTTGAACTTCGAGCGTGAATTCGGCGCGATCAGCCTGGCCGCAAGCGCGGCCTATTCCCGCGTCACGCAGCGTGGCGGCCCCGACGAGGACGGCTATGCGGCCGGCCTGAATGTCGGCTTCGGCATGGGCAGCGGCTCGGTCACGGTCGGCGGTTCCTACCTCGCCTATCGCGACATGGGCCTGATCAAGAACGCCGACTATGACGCGTTCGACCTGGGCGCACGCTATGCCACCGGTCCGTGGACCGCTGGCGTGTCCTACATCAATGGCGACACCAACGGCGCCGGCGGCGGCCTGACCACCTGGGGCCTTGCCCTGGGTGCCGGCTATGCCCTGGCGCCGGGCCTTGCCCTGGCCGGCGGCTACGAGCATTACGACCGCTCGACCGACGGCGTCGGCAACGACCAGAGCGCCAACATCTTCCTGCTCGGCACCGAATTGTCGTTCTGAGCCGGCACGATTTGACGGAAGGGGCGGCTTCGGCCGCCCCTTTTTTTGCCCGGCGCGTTGCCGGCCCGCCTGGTTGAAAGCCGTTGGCGCTTACGCCGAATTCGTTATATAGTGATTCTATATAACGGGGGGGGGCAGGATCAGGCGGTTGCCGCCGGTCACCGAGATAACGCACGACAAATTGTGAAACGTCGACGACGTGCCCCCGACCGGAGCGGCGGGCCGCTGGCCTGTGGCTGTGCGCATAACCGGGGCGCGGCATGGTGTCGGGGGGGGGCGGAAGGCGCGCCCCGCCGCCCGCTCTATTCTTAAAGATTTATGAAAAGAGCCGTCACCAAATGTTCATTTAACTGTCACATTACGAACTTGCTACAGTTACGTGTCAGTACTCGCATGTTACGGCGCAGCAACAGCCCGTCTTTTAATTGCATTTACAGCCATATTTTCTTGACCGCCTGGGGGGTTTCGAAAAAGGATCGGGCCAGCCGCGGCCCAGGGTGCCAAGCGGCGATGCTGCCGGACTGCCCGAAACGGCATCGGCACAACAGATGAGGGGATGATGAAAAAGCTTCTGCTGGGGACCACCGCGCTGGGCGGCGCCCTGATGTTGTTCGGAAATACGCCGGCACTGGCGGCCGATCCTATGAATTTGGCGATTTCGGGTTTCTTTGAGGGTGTCGTCATCGCCGGCGACGACGACATCAAGGGCAATCGCGGCCTCAGCTTCCAGAGCTGGAACACCGAGATCATCTTCAAGGCCAAGGGCGTGACCGATGGCGGCCTGACCTATGGCTTCACCATCGAGCTTGAAGGCACCACCACCGGCGACCAGATCGACGAAGCGGTGATGTATCTTCAGGGCGGCTTCGGCAAGCTCGAATTCGGCTCGCAGGACGGCATCGCCGACCAGATGAAGTTCATCGCCCCGGCGCCGGAGCCCTCGGGCATTATCAACCTCAATGATCCGGATTATTTCCCGGCCAACCCGGGCGGCATCGCCGGCCTGGTCAACAAGCCCGCGACCTGGCTGAAGCCGACCGGCGACCAGGTCAAGGCCAACTACTTCACCCCGCGCATTGCCGGATTCCAGCTCGGCGCGACCGTCACGCCGGTGCGGTGCGAAGATGCCGGCTGCGTCCTTGGCGGCAATTTCGCGCCCAAGGCGGCCCCTGGCACCTTCGACTACGAATATGAAGCGGCTGTGAACTATGCCAACACCTTCGGCGGCGTCTCCGTCGGTGCCGACATTGCCCACACCAAGGTCGTTGCAAAAGGCAGCGTCGCCGGCATCTCCGACGAGGAAGGCTATTCGGCAGGCCTGAACATCGGCATTCCGGCGGGTCCGGGCAAGGTCACGGTCGGCACGTCCTATGCCGGCTTCCGGGATCTCGGCCTGGTCCGGGGCGTCGACCTCGACAGCTTCGACCTGGGTGTCAACTATGTCACCGGGCCGTGGTCCGGCGGCGTCCAGTATCTCCACACCAATCTGGACCTGCCCGCTGCCGATCAGGAATCGTGGGCCGTTGCCGTGGGTGGCGGTTACGCCCTCGCTCCCGGCCTGGCGCTCGCCGCCGGCTATCTCCACTATGACCGTTCGATCGACGGCGGTGTCGACCAGAATGCCAACCTGTTCCTGCTCGGCACCGAGTTTACGTTCTGAACCGCACAGGCTAGCCTAGGCGAAGGGGCGGCCCTGGCCGCCCCTTCTGCTTTGTGCGGCCGGAGGGTGCAGGTTTGGGCGGTTTGATCTGGCTGGCGTCCTACCCCAAATCGGGAAACACCTGGCTGCGCAATTTCCTGCATCACCTGATGCTGAACCCACCCCAGCCGCTGCTGCCCAACCAGTTGCACAAGTTCACCCTCGGGGGCGACCATCGGGGCTGGTACGACCAGGCCCATGGCGGCCCCACCTTGCTGCTCGACGAGGTCGAACTGGCCGCGCTGCGTCCCCGCGCCCAGGCGCTGATGACCGGCGCCTCGCCCGATTCGGTCTTTGTGAAGACCCATTCCCGGGTTGGCGATCAGGGCGGGACGCCGCTGATATCGCCCGACTGCTCGGCCGGCGCGATCTATGTCGTACGCGATCCCCGCGACGTGGTGCTGTCCGGGGCCGACCATTACGGCCTCAGTGTCGATGACATGATCACCCGCATGGCCGACCCCGCGGCCAAGCTTGGCGGCAATGCCGAAAACGTCATCAGCTACCTGTCCAGCTGGTCGCTCCACGTCGATAGCTGGACCGGGCAGCCGTCGCCGCAATTGCTGGTCCTGCGCTACGAGGACATGGAGGCCAAGCCGCTCGGCACCTTTGGCGCCATCGTCCGCTTCCTCGGGCTCAAAGTGCCCCGCGACCGGCTGGACCGGGCGATTCGCTTCTCGTCGTTCAAGGTTTCCCAGAGGCTCGAGGCCGAACACGGCTTCCGCGAACGCAGCGACCATGCCCAACGCTTCTTCCGGGTCGGCAGGTCGGGCCAGTGGCGCGGCCAGCTTGGGGCCGACCAGGTGGCCCGGATCGAGGCCGACCACGGGGCCGTGATGCGCCGCTTCGGCTATCTGCGCTGAGCACAGCCCGGGCGCCCTGAGCACAGCCTGGATTGCCGCGGCGGCCGTACCGCCGCCCCGTGCCGCTGTTGACGCCCCCGCCATCGGCCCGGTGCTTGACTACGCGGCGCGATCCCCCACATCTGGGGCCTGTCCACAAGGAGCCAGCCTTGGGTTACGCGCGCACCGCTCTCCTGCTTGCCGGCCTGACCGGCCTGTTCCTGGCTGCCGGCTGGCTGATCGGCGGCCAGACCGGCATGGTCATCGCCCTGATTCTCGCATTGGGCATGAATGTCTTTGCCTATTGGAATTCGGACCGGGTGGTCCTGTCGATGTATGGCGCCCGCGAGGTCGACGGGACCAGTGCGCCGCGCCTCCACGGCCTGGTTCGCCAGCTCGCCGCCAATGCCGCGCTGCCCATGCCCCGGGTCTATATCGTCGATAATCCCCAGCCCAATGCCTTTGCCACCGGCCGCGACCCGGCCCATGCCGCGGTGGCCGCCACCACCGGCCTGTTGCAACGGCTGAGCGAGGAAGAACTGGCCGGGGTCATGGCCCACGAACTGGCCCATGTAAAACATCGCGATACCCTGACCATGACGGTCACCGCGACCTTGGCCGGAGCGATCGGCATGCTGGCCAATTTCGGCCTGTTTTTCGGCCTGTCCGGCGGCAACCGGAACAATCCGCTTGGGCCGCTCGGCGCCATTCTGGTGGCAATCCTGGCGCCGCTGGCGGCGATGGTCGTGCAGATGGCGATTTCCCGTTCCCGGGAATACCAGGCCGATGCCGAAGGCGCCCGGATCTGCGGCCGCCCGCTCTGGCTGGCGGCGGCCCTGGCCAAGCTTCAGGCCGGCGCGGCCCAGGTCGGCAATGCCGCCGCCGAGGCTAATCCGGCCACCGCCCACCTGTTCATCGTCAATCCGCTTCATGCGCGCGGCATGGATGGCCTGTTCACCACCCATCCCGCGACCGAGAACCGGATTGCCCGGTTGCGCCAGATGGCCCTGGATATGGGCCAGACCGGTCCCTGGGGGTGAGGGCGGCACTCTCCGCCCGCCGTGTTGCGCTTCACCTGCTCGACCGGATCCTGGCCGGCGCCAGCCTCGACGACGCGGATGCCAATGGCACCCTGGACCGGCTCAACGCCCCGGACCGGGCCTTCGTCCACGCCTTGCTGCGGGCCACCCTGCGGGCCAAGGGCTATCTCGACGCGGCGTTGCGGCGCTGCCTGACCGACCCCAAGGCCGGTCTGCCGGCACCCGTGACCACCATTCTGGAATTGGGCGCGGCGCAGCTTCTGCTGCTGGGCATTCCCGACCATGCGGCCGTTGCCGAAACCGTCGCGCTGGTCGACGGTCCGGCGAGCCGCTTCAAGGGCCTGGCCAATGCCGTGCTGCGCCGGCTTGCCCGGGATCGTGCGGCTGCCCTGGGCCTCGACAGGGCCCGGCTGTCGACCCCGGACTGGCTCTGGGAAAGCTGGGCCGACAGCTATGGTCCGGCGGTGGCCCAGGCGATCGCCGCGGCCCACCAGGTCGAGCCGCCGCTCGACCTCAGTGTCCGGGGCGATCCCGACACCCTGGCTGGCCCGCTTGGCGCGACCCTGTTGCCGGGCGGCAGCCTGCGCCTGACCCAGGCCGGGCGGATCGAAAGCCTGCCGCTCTACGACCAAGGTGCCTGGTGGGTGCAGGACGCCGCCGCCGCCCTGCCCGCCCGGCTGCTGGCGCCGCCGCCCGGCGCGCCGGTCCTCGACCTTTGCGCGGCGCCGGGCGGCAAGACCGCCCAGCTGGCGGCCATGGGGGCGCGGGTGACCGCCCTCGACCAGGCTGCCGGACGCCTCGACCGGCTGGGCCGCAATCTGGCGCGCCTCGGCCTCGAGGCCCAGACCGTGCGGGCCGACGCGGCGACCTGGCGGCCCGATCATCCGTTTCCCTTCGTCCTGCTCGACGCGCCCTGCAGCGCCACCGGGACCTTGCGCCGCAATCCCGACGTGGCGCTCCACCGGCAGCCCCGGGACATCGCGACCCTGGCCGACGTGCAGGCCCGCCTGCTGCGCGCTGCCGGGGCGATGACCGCCCCAGGGGGGACCCTGGTCTACTGCACCTGTTCCCTGCAGCCGGCCGAGGGGGAAGCCCAGGCCGCGGCCTTCCTGGCCGACACCCCGTCCTTCGTGCCGGCGCCGATCGCCCCTGGCGAGGTCCCCGACCTCGCCCAGGCGCTCACCCCGCAGGGGGCGCTGCGGACCCTGCCCAGCCATTGGCCGGAACGCGGCGGGCTCGACGGGTTCTATGTCGCGCGGTTCCGCCGTTCCGGCTGACCCCGCCCCGTGCGCCCATGTCGCGGGTGAAAAGCCGGCCGACATCGCCTATTTTGCGAATCTCCTGCCGGGAGTCTTCCCCCAACAAGAGAGCGGCCTCATGCAGCAGCCCATTCGCCTCGCCCCCTCGATCCTGTCCGCCGACTTTGCCAAGCTGGGCGAAGAAATCCGCGCCATGGACACCGCCGGCGCCGACTATCTCCATGTCGACGTGATGGACGGCCATTTCGTGCCCAACATCACCATTGGGCCGGCCGTGGTGGCCGCCCTGCGGCCCCACACCAGGAAAACCCTCGACGTCCACCTGATGATCGCCCCGGTCGATCCCTATATCGAAGGCTTCGCCAAGGCCGGTGCGGATATCCTGACGGTGCACCCGGAATCCGGGCCGCATCTCCACCGCACCCTGCAATCGATCAAGGCCGCCGGGGTCAAGGCCGGGCTCTCGCTCAATCCCGGCACCCCGGTCGAGGCGGTGCTGCCGGTCATCGACCTGGTTGACCTGATACTCGTCATGAGCGTCAATCCAGGCTTCGGCGGCCAGCGCTTCATCGCCACGGCCCTCGACAAGCTGCGCCACCTGCGGGCCGTGATCGACGGCTGCGGGCGGGCCATCGATCTCGAGGTCGATGGCGGCATCAATTTCGAGACGGCGGGCCAGGCGATTGCCGCCGGCGCCGATGTCTTGGTTGCCGGCACGGCCAGCTTCCAGGGAGGCCCGGCCGCCTACGCCGCCAATATCGAACGGCTGCGCGGCGGCCAAGGATAGGGTACACAGGGTGGCATGAGTAATGGGGAGACGAGCGCCGCCGTCCCGGACCCCAGGACCGGGTCTTTCGGTCCGACCACCCATGCGACCTTGCCCGGCCTGCCGCCCGCATGGAGCCGCCTGCGCCTGATCGGGGCGTGGCTGGCAGCCGGGCGGCGCCGCTTCCACCGCTGGCTGGCTGGCGCGGCGCTGTCGCGGGCGACCCTGGGCGGGCGCCGCCCAGCCACCCGCCTGAGCTGCCAACCCGACCCCCTGGAGGGCCGGGCCGAGGTGGCCGATGCCCTGTTCCAGGGCCGCTATTGCTTCGCCGGGGAAACCCATCTGGCGCCGAATCAGTCGCCCTGGGCGCTGACCCGGACCGGCGGCGCCTGGGCAGAGGGCCTTCACGACTTTACCTGGCTGCGCCACTTCCGGGCCGCCGACGGTCCCGCTGCCCGGCGTCAGGTTCGGGCGTTGGTCGACGGCTGGCTGCAACGCTATGGCCGCTTCGAGCCGCAGCGCTGGCGCCCCGATCTGGCCGGCCGCCGACTTGCCGCCTGGGCCAGCCATCTGGACCTCATTCTTGACGGCGCCGACCTCGCCCTGCGCCTGGCCGTTCTCGAAAGCTTCGGCCGGCAGATCCGCTATGTGGCCCGCAGTCACCGCGCCCTGGTCCCCGGGCGGGCCGAGGTCGAGGCCCTGACCGGCGAGGTCCTGGGCCGGCTCGCCCTCGGCCTGTGGGGCGGCCGTCTGGGCCGCGCCCTGCGCCGCCTCGACCGCGCGGTCGACAGCCAGTTGCAGCCCGATGGCGGCCATGCCAGCCGCAATCCAAGCGACCATTTCACTGTCCTGACCTGCCTGGTGCGCCTGCGCGATGCCCTGGTCCAGGCTGGGCTGCCGCCCAGTCCGGCGCTGGTCCGGGCGATCGACCGCATGGCCCCGGTGCTGCGCTTCTTCCGCCTGGGCGACGGGCGCCTGGCGCTGTTCAACGGCGGTGTTCCGGAGGACCCGGAGGCGATCGAGCGGATTCTCAGCCTGGCCGCCCCGCGCGGCCGCGCGCCGGACCGCTGTCCCCACACCGGCTATGAACGGGTCGCCGGCCGCCGCCTGACCCTGGTGATCGATGTCGGACCGCCGCCCCCGCCGGGCTTGTCCGACGGCGCCCATGCCGCGCCCCTGGCCTTCGAACTGTCCTGCGGCCATGACCGGCTGATCGGGGCATGCGGGGCGGGCCAGGGCCTGGGGCCGGAATGGCGACGGGTCGCCCGGGCCACCGCGGCCCATTCCACCCTGGTCGTCGACGACCAGAACGCCTGGGCGTTCGTCGCCGATCGCCTGCTGGGGATGCGCCCTGCCCTGCCGCCGCCGGACACCCAGGCGACGCGCAACGAGGCCGGCGGCCAAGTCTGGCTGGAAGCCAGCCATAATGGCTATGCCGGCCGCTTCGGGCTGATTCATCGCCGTAACCTGTGGGTCTCGGCAGATGGCGACGAAATTCGCGGCGAGGACCGGATCGAGCCCCGCGGCCGGGGCGCTGGCCGCAGCCTGCCCTTCGCCCTGCGTTTCCACCTGGGCCAGGGCGTCCAGGCCAGCTTGACCGGCGACGGCACCACGGCCCTGTTGCGCAGCCCCGGCGGCGAAGGCTGGCGCCTGCAGGCCCTCGGGGCGCCCCTCGCTTTGGTCGAATCCGTCGACATGGCCGAGCCGGGGGCCCATCGCCGGGCCGAGCAGCTGGTGCTGGCCGGCACCCTGGACAGTGGCCGCGTCACCTTGCGTTGGCAGATCGCCCGGGCGGACGCCCCGGCCCGGTAGCATTGGCCGGTGCGGAATGCTATAGGGCGCCCATCCCCAGCTCTGGCATAGGACGCCCCATGATCCGTCGTGCGTTGCTTTCGGTTTCCGACAAGACCGGGATTGTCGCGTTCGCCCGCCTGTTGTCGGGGCGCGGGGTGGAATTATTGTCGACCGGCGGTACCGCCAAGGCGCTGCGCGACGCCGGCCTGCCGGTGGTCGAGGTGGCCGACCATACCGGCGCGCCGGAAATCCTCGACGGCCGGGTCAAGACCCTCCATCCGAAGATCCATGGCGGATTGCTCGGGCGCCGGGACCTGACCGGCCATCGCGACCAGATGGCCGCCCATGATATCGCCCCGATCGACCTCTTGGTGGTCAATCTCTATCCCTTCGAGGCGACGGTGGCGCGCACCGACGACTGGGAAACCTGCATCGAGAATATCGATATTGGCGGCCCGGCGATGATCCGGGCGGCGGCGAAGAACCATGACTGGGTGACGGTGGTGGTCGATCCCGCGGATTACGGCGTGGTGGCCGAGGCCATGGCGGCCCATGACGGTGCGACCACCACCGCGCTGCGCCGCCATCTGGCGCGCAAGGCCTATTCCCGCACGGCGGCCTATGATTCGGCGATCGCGACCTGGCTGGCCGGGCAACTGGGCGAGACCTTCCCGGACACCGTCACCTTTGCCGGCACCCTGGTCGAGACCCTGCGCTACGGCGAAAACCCCCATCAGGCGGCCGCCTTCTATCGCACCGCCGAGGCCCGCCCGGGGGTCGCCACGGCCCGCCAGCTCCAGGGCAAGGCGCTGTCCTACAATAATCTCAACGACACCGATGCCGCCTTCGAGCTGGTCGCCGAGTTCGCCCCCGCCGAGGCCGCGGCGATCGTCATCGTCAAGCACGCCAATCCCTGCGGCGTGGCGGTCGCCCCGACCCTGCTGGAAGCGTGGAAGAAGGCGCTCGCCTGCGACCCGGTCTCGGCCTTTGGCGGCATCGTCGCCGCCAACCGGCCGCTCGACGGCGAGACGGCGGCGGCCATCGCCGAAATCTTCACCGAGGTAATCGTCGTCCCCGCGGCCACCCCCGAGGCCTGCGAGGCGTTGGCCCGCAAGAAGAACCTGCGCCTCCTGGTGACCGGCGGCCTGCCCGACCCCACAACCGCCGGCCTGACCGCCAAGACCCTGGCGGGCGGCCTGCTGGTGCAGAGCCGCGACAATCTCGGGGCCGACCCGGCCAGCTTCAAGGTCACCACCAAGCGGGCGCCCAGCCCGGCGGAAACCGCCGACCTCGCCTTCGCCATCCGGGTTGCCAAGCATGTCAAGTCGAACACCATCGTGTTCTGCAAGGATGGCGCGACCGTCGGCATTGGCGCCGGCCAGATGAGCCGGGTCGATTCCGCCCGGATCGCCCTGCGCAAGGCGACCGATGCCGCCCGCGCGGCGGGCAGCGACGTCCCCCAGACCCGGGGCTCGGTGGCCGCCTCCGACGCCTTCTTCCCCTTCGCCGACGGTCTCGACGTGCTGGTCGAGGCGGGCGCCACGGCGGTGGCCCAGCCGGGCGGCTCGATGCGCGACCACGAGGTGATCGCAGCGGCGGACGCGGCCGGCTTGGCCATGGTGTTTACCGGCGAGCGCCACTTCCGTCACTGACCGGCGCCCGGACGCCGGCCAGCAGGACCAGGCCCACAGCGAAGAAGCCCAGCAGCACAGACAGCCCCAGACGCTGGCTGCCGCTGGCCGCGGTCGCCAGGCCGACCAGCACGGGGGCGACGAAGGCAGTCGCCTTGCCGGCCAG
>JAJFJE010000319.1 GCA_021774355.1 Alphaproteobacteria bacterium | reverse complement strand
CCGAGGCGTCGACCACCAGCGTGTCGAAGCCGCGGCCGCCATCGACCACGTCGATCGCGCCATTGCCGACCGGCCGGGTCCTGGCATTGATCGTGTCGTCGCCATTGCCGGTGGCGATGGTGTCCGCCTGGACGCCGCCGGTGATGCTGTCATTGCCGCTGCCGGTGGTCAGGTTGATGCGCTCCAGGTTGCTGAGCGCGGTCAGGCCGCCGGCCGCGATCGCCGTGGTGGTGCCCAGGACGAAGCTGATATTGGCGGTGGCCGCCGACAGGTCGGCCAGCCAGTAATCCGTGCCGCCGCCGCCATTCACCGTGCCGCCGCTGGTCCCGGTATTGATGGTGTCGGCGCCGCTGCCGCCGGTGAACTTCACCTTTTCCATGCCGTAGGCGTCGACATAGAAATTGCCCGAGTCCGAGCGCACCGAAAAGCTGGGGCTGAGCCCGACACCGAGCTGGACCGCCTGGGATTCGCCCGAGGCGTCGACCACCAGCGTGTCGGTGCCGCGGCCGCCATCGACCACGTCGATGGCGCCGTTGCCGGTCGGCCGGGTCTTGGCGTCGATGGTATCGTCGCCGTCGCCGGTGGTGATGGTGTCGGCCTGGGCGCCGCCGGTGATGGTGTCGTTGCCGCTGCCGGTGGTCAGGTTGAGGCGTTCGATCCGGGCGATGGCGGTGAGCCCCGCGGCCGTGATCTTGGTCGTGCTGCCCAGGGTGAAGGCGATATTCGCCAGCATGTCGCCCAGATCGGCGATCCAGGTGTCGGTTCCGCCGCCGCCGTCGACCGTGACGCCGCCGTTGCCGGTATTGATGGTGTCGTTGCCGCTGCCGCCGGTGAACTTCACCTTCTCGACATTATAGGCGTCGACATAGAAATTGCCGGAATCGGACCGCACCGCGTAGCTGGGGCTGAGCCCGACGCCGAGCTGCACCGCCTGGGTCTCGGCGGCGGCATTGACCACCAGCGTGTCGATGTCGGCGCCGCCATCGACCACGTCGATGGCGCCGTTGCCCGCCGGCCGGGTCTTGGCGTCGATGGTGTCGTTGCCGTCGCCCGTGGTCAGCGAATCGGCCTGGGCGCCGCCGGTGATGGTGTCGTTGCCGCTGCCGGTGGTCAGGGTCAGGCGCTCGATGCCGGAGATCGTGGTCAGGCCGGCGGCCGTAATCCGGGTGGTGCTGCCCAGGGTAAAGGCGACGTCGACGAACAGCCCGCCGAGGTCGGCCAGCCAGTGGTCGGTGCCGCCGCCGCCATTGACCACGACGCCGACATCGCCGGTATTGATGGTGTCGTCGCCACCGCCGCCGGTGAACTTCACCTTTTCCATGTTGTAGGCGTCGACATAGAAATTGCCGCTGGCCGACCGCACGGTGAAGCTGGGCGAGAAGCCGAAGCCGAGCTGCACCGCCTGGCTTTCGCCCGAGGCATCGACCACCAGCGTATCGCTGCCATTGCCGCCGTCGACCACATCGATCGGGCCGTTGCCGGCCGGCCGGGTCAAGGCATTGATGGTGTCATTGCCGTCCAGGCCGTTGATCTGGTCGGCATCCGCGGTGCCGGTCAGGGTATTTGCGTTATCGGTGCCGTTGATGACCGCCATGTGCTGCCCCCCGGGGACCTGCCAGCCCGATGCCCGCGCCCGGCACACAAGCCCGGACACGCAAGCCAGGGCACGGAAGCATTGTATCGACCGGGCCACAATATCATGGGCCGGCGGCGGCGGATCCGGGGGCGCCCGACGATTTCATCCCCACCTTGGATGCACCTCTGCCGTCACGGCGGCCGCTGGTCCGGGAGACGGGACGTGCCGGTTTGCCTTGGACGGGCGGCCACCCTAGGATCGCCCCAATCGATGGTGATGCACAGGGGGACGTCATGTCGGAACTGGCCCTGATGGCCCTGGTCTGTTCGCGCCTGTGCCACGATCTGGTCGGGCCGGTAGGGGCCTTGAACAACGGCGCCGAACTGCTGGCCGACGAGGCCGACGACGAGGACCTGGTGGCCCAGTCTGTGGCCCTGATCGCCGACAGTGCCGCCGACCTGGCCGAGCGCCTCCGCTTCTTCCGTGCCGCCTTCGGCGCCGGCGGCGGTGACCAGCCGATGCCGGCCGACGAGTTCGTCGCCACCGCCCGCGCCTGGCTGGCCCGCCGCCGGGTCCGTCTCGCGATGGCGGTGCCGGCCGAGGCCCTGCCCCGGGCCTTTGCCCGCCGTCTGTTGCTGCTGCTGCTGATCGGCGCCGAGGCCCTGCCCCGGGGCGGCACGGCCGACCTCGTCCTTGGCGACGGAAGCGCCCGGCTGACCGTGGCGGGCGAGCGCCTGCGCTTCGGTGACGACCTGGCCACGGCCCTCGACCCGCGGACCCCGGTGGCCGGGCTGGAGCCGCGGACCGCGCCGGCCGCCTTGCTGGGCCGCCTGGCGGCCGAGGCCGGCCGCCGGGTCGCCGTAACCCCGGGCGACGGCCGCCTGGTCCTCGCCCTGTAAAGGGCGCCGCCTGGGCGAGGTTCCGGCGCGGCGCCTTGAACGGCTCTCTTCACCGAAAATTTACCCGGCCCGGGGGAACCTTGGGGCGAACCCGCCACGGTCTGGCGGGTGGCACCAGGAGGGGCGCCCCCGTGGACGATCTGTTGCGCGAATTCCTGACCGAAACCGGCGAGAGCCTGGACGTGGTCGACGTCGAGGTGGTCAAGCTCGAGCAGGACCCCAATAACCGGCAGGTCCTGTCGAACATTTTCCGCCTGGTCCATACCGTCAAGGGGACCTGCGGCTTTCTCGGCCTGCCCCGGCTGGAAGCGCTGGCCCATGCGGCAGAAAACCTGTTCGGCATGTTCCGCGACGGCACCCTGGCGGTGACCCCCAATTCGGTCACCGTGATCCTGGAAAGCCTGGACCGCATCAAGCAGATCCTGGGGGTTCTGGAAACCACAGAGCGGGAGCCCGAGGGCGACGACGCGGCCCTGATCGCCCGGCTCGACGCCATCGCCACGGCCGCCCTGGCGCCTATCCCCGCGACCCCCAGTCCCGCGACCTCCAGTCCCGCGCCCCCCAGTCCCGTGACCCGGGAGCCGCCGATGATGCCGCAACGGGCGCTGAAGCCCGGCGAGGTTTCGCTCGAAGCCCTGGAGGCAGCCTTCCGCGCCGCGCCGGGCCCGGCCGATCTGGCCGCCGGTGCCGCGCCCCTTCTGTCCGACGACGAGGCCGCCGCCACCGCGGCCCATATCCCGACCGAGGGGCCGGCGCTACCCCCGGCACGGCCGGCGACGCGGCCGGCCGCCGCCTCGGCGCCGGCGCCCGCCGCCGCCGAAGCCGCCGACACCCGCCCGGAAGGCGGGGTGGGGACCCAGAGCCTGCGGGTTTCGGTGGATCTCCTGGAAAGCCTGATGACCATGGTGTCCGAGCTGGTGCTGACCCGCAACCAGCTGCTCCAGATGGTCCGGCGCCAGGGCGAGTCGGAATTTGCCGTGCCGTTGCAGCGGCTGTCCCATGTCACCAGCGAGTTGCAGGAAAGCGTCATGAAGACGCGCATGCAGCCGATCGGCAATGCCTGGGCGAAGCTGCCCCGGGTGGTGCGCGATCTCGCCCATGAACTGGGCAAGAAGATCGAACTCGACATGCGCGGCGCCGATAGAGAACTCGTACGCCAGGTCCTGGAACTTATCATGTATCCGGTGACCCAGATGGTGCGCATCTCGGCCGTTCACGGCGT
>JAJFJE010000318.1 GCA_021774355.1 Alphaproteobacteria bacterium | reverse complement strand
TTCCACCGGCCATATCATCCTGGTATCCGACCTGATCGGCTTCGCGGGGCCGCCCGGCAAGGTCTTCGATAGTGCCATCCAGCTGGGCGCCATCCTGGCGGTCACCCTGGTCTACCGCGCGCGCCTGCTGGGCACCGTGGTCGGCGTCCTGGGCCGCGACCCGACCGCCTGGCGTTTTACCCTCAACCTGCTGATCGCGGTGGCCCCGGCCCTGGTGCTCGGCGCCGCGCTCCACGATGTCATCAAGACCTATCTGTTTTCGCCGCTGGTGGTGTCGATCGCGCTGATCGTCGGGGGCTTCGCCATTCTCGCCATCGAGCGGCTGGTCGGCCGGCCACGGGTGCCGACGGTCGACGCCATGGGTCCCGGCCTCGCCTTGCGCATCGGGCTCGCCCAGTGCCTGGCCATGATACCGGGCGTATCGCGCTCGGGCGCCACCATCATGGGCGCCCTGGCCCTGGGCCTGTCGCGCCGGGCCGCGACCGAATTCTCGTTCTTCCTGGCGATCCCGACCATGGTCGCGGCAACCGCCTACGATTTGTGGAAGAGCCGCGACCTGCTGACCGCCGACGGCCTTCTGGTCATCGCGATCGGTTTCGTGGTGGCCTTCCTGGCGGCCGCCATGGTGGTTCGCCGCCTGGTCCATTTCGTCGAGCGCCACGGCTTTGCGCCGTTCGCCTGGTATCGCATCGCCCTGGGCGCCCTGATGCTTGGCCTGCTCGCCCTGCGCTGACCCGCGCCCGTCAGCGGCCGAGGTCGCGCTGGGTCAGGTCCAGGCACTTGGCGGCCCGTTCGATCAGCAGATCGACTTCGGCACGGGTGATTGTCAGGGGCGGCGCCAGGACCATGGTGTCGCGCACCGCCCGCATCACCAGGCCGTTTTCGAAGCAGTGGTTGCGGCAGATCATGCCGGCCCCGCGCCGCGGGTCGAAATGGGCGCGCGACGGCTTGTGCTCGACGATTTCCATGGCGGCGATCATGCCCCGGCCACGGACCTCGCCGATCAGCGGGTGGGCTTCCAGCTCCTTCAGGCGGGCCTGCAGGTAGGGGCCGATTTCCCGGCCGGCCCGCTCGACCAGCCCTTCGTCTTCCAGGATCTCGATATTGCGCAAGGCAACCGCCGCCGCGACCGGATGACCCGAATAGGTGAAGCCATGCACCAGTTCCTCGCCGGCGGCGCGGAAGGCGGCGGCCACCCGGCCGCCCATCAGCACGGCCGCCATCGGCAGGTAGCCCGACGTCAGGCCCTTGGCCAGGGTCATGAAGTCCGGCTTGATGCCGAAGCTGTCGCTGCCGAACCACGCACCGGTCCGGCCGAACCCGCAGATCACCTCGTCGGCGATCAGCAATATGTCATAGGCGGCGCAGATCCGTTGGATCTCGGGCCAGTAGCTGTCGGGCGGGATGATGACGCCGCCGGCCCCCTGGATCGGCTCGCCGATGAAGGCCGCGACGGTCTCGGGGCCCAGTTCCAGGAGCTTGCGTTCCAGCGCCCCGGCCGCCTTGCGCCCGAAATCCTCCGGCGACAGGTCGCCGCCCTCGCCATACCAATAGGGCGCCGCGATGTGCGCGAAGCCGGGCAGCGGCAGGTCGAACTGGGGGTGCATCGGGGCGAGGCCGGACATGGAGGCGGCGGCCATGGTCACGCCGTGATAGGCGAGGTGACGCGAAATGATGGTCTTCTTGCGCGGCTGGCCCTGGAGGTTCCAGTAATAGCGCACCAGCTTGGCGATCGAATCATTGGCCTCCGAGCCCGACCCGGCATAGCTCACCAGGTCGAGCCCGGCGGGCGCGACCTGGACCAGCTTGTCGCTGAGCGCCACCACCGGGGGATGGGTGGTCTGGAAGAAGGTGTTGTAATAGGGCAGCTCGGTCATCTGCCGCGCCGCCGTCTCGTCCAGCTCCTTGCGGCCATAGCCGACATTGACGCACCACAGCCCCGACATGGCGTCGAGCAACTGGTGGCCTTCGCTGTCCCAGAGATAGACCCCGTCGGCCCGGGTGATGACCCGGACGCCCTTGCGGGCCAGGCCCTGGTGATCGGTGAAAGGGTGCAGGTGGTGGGCCGCGTCGCTCTCTTGAAGGGCCCTGGTCAGATTATGCGGCGTTCCCGACATGGTCATGGCCTCGCAACTGTTCGACATCACCGGCGTGAATAGTGCGAATTACGGTGATGAATGGCTGGACAGGCTGTGCGGGCGCAGGGGCGGCCCGTTGCCGGCCGCCCCTAAGGCCTGTAACCGACCCGGGCGCACTGGATCAGCAACACGCGCTTGCGTGTCGTGTGGCAGATATAATGCGCCGGGCGGACCATGGCCCCATCATAGGGCCGCCAGGACGCGCATACAACCAATGCCCTCCGGCATCAGCCGGACGGTCAGTCGGCCTCTTCCGCGCGTCCCAGGGTGCGCAGCAGTTCGATCACCTTCCGGCGCACCGCATCATCGTCGATCGAGTAATAGGCACGCACCAGGGCGATCGTTTCCGAACGCGCCATGAGATCGGCCTCGTTGGTCGATTCGGGGTCGCCCGACGACCGTGTCGGAATTCCATCGAAGAAAAATGATATCGGAACATCAAGGACTTCTGCCATGCGGTGAAGTTTCGAGGCAGAAATCCGGTTGGTCCCCTTCTCGTATTTCTGGACCTGCTGGAAGGTCAGGTCGAGAGAATTGCCGAGTTCCGTCTGGCTCATGCCGAGCAGCTGACGCCGCAGTTTGACGCGAGCGCCGACGTGAACGTCGACCGGATGTGACTTGGCGGGCATGTATCCTCCTGTACGAACGCGCCATGCGGGTAAGGCATGACACTTTGTCATCTACCACGCAACCGTGGCCACTGTCACCAATACTTAATCCCGCTTTTAGTTGCACTTTGGGACTTTGTTTCGCACCACCGGCGCGGGAAAGCGGCACTGCCTACCAAGCCGATCGACCGGGCATAGCAAAGTGACGGCAAGGGGTCCACAACCGCGCGCGAACGGGGTAGCAATCGTCATCTTTGCTGCACTAGGCTGGCGGCCCACAGCGGAGCCAGACCATGCCGGACAGCAACCGCAAGCGTCAGGACCATTTCGAAGCCTTGGCCGCCCATATCCGGGCCCGGCTGGGGGTCGACGCCACCGTCGCCGGGGCGGCGATCGAGGCCTATTATGGCAAGCTCGCCACCGAGGACCTGTTGGCCCGCAGCCCCGAGGCCCTGTTCGGGGCGGCCCTGGGCCACTGGCGCTTTGCCGCCGAGCGGCCGGCCGGCACCACCAAGGTCCGGGTGTTCAACCCGTCCCTGGAGAGCCATGGCTGGCAGAGCCACCACACGGTGGTCGAGACGGTCACCGACGACATGCCGTTCCTGGTCGATTCGATTGCGATGGAGTTGGCCCGCCAGGGCCGCTCGGTCCACCTTCTCGCCCACCCGATCCTGCCGGTGCTGCGCGACCAGAACGGCCACGCCCTGGGGCTGGCGCCGTCGGGCAGCGGCGAAGGACAGAATGAGTCCCTGATCCATATCGAGATCGACCAGGATGCCGATCCGGCCTCGCGCGCCGCCCTCGAAGCCACGCTGGCCCGGATCCTGGCCAATGTCCGTGCCGCGGTCACCGACTGGCGGACCATGCTGGCCCAGATCGACCAGGCCATTGCCGGGCTGGCCGGGGCGCCGATCCCGGCCGCCGACCGCGACGAGCAGATCGCCTTCCTGCACTGGCTGGCCGCCGATAATTTCGTCCTGCTGGGCACCCGCGAGTATCGCTATCAGGCGGGCGCCATGGTCGAGGCGGGCGGCCTCGGCCTGTTGCGCGACGCCGCCGTTCACGCCATGGCCTCGGGGCCGGGCGAACAGGCGGTGCATCACCTGACCGACCAGCCCGGCACCATCGTGATCACCAAGTCCAACATGGAAGCGACGGTCCACCGCCGGGCGATCATGGATTTCATCGGGGTCAAGGCGTTCGACCATGGCGGCGCCATGATCGGCGAGTACCGCTTCTATGGGCTGCTGACCTCGACCGCCTATCAACTGCGCCCACGCGACATTCCGCTGGTCCGCGAAAAGGTCCGCCGGGTGATCGCCCGGGCCGGCTTCGCCGCCACCAGCCACGACGGCAAGGCCCTCAGCAACGTCCTGGAAAGCTATCCCCGGGACGAATTATTCGAGATCGGCGAGGACGAACTGGCCGAGATCGCCACCGGTATCCTGCGCCTGGAAGAGCGGCCGCGGCCGCGCCTGTTCGCCCGCGCCGAGGCCTTCGGCCGATGGATTTCCGCCCTGGTGTTCCTGCCGCGCGACCGCTTCGATACCGCCCTGCGCCGCCAGGTGGAAGACATCCTCGAGAAAGCCGCAGGCGGCAAGGTGATGGCCCGGTCGAGCCTGATCAGCCAGGCCGAACTGGCCCGTGTCCACCTGATCGTGCGGACCGATGCCGAGCATCTGGCGCAATTCGACACCGCCGCCGCCGAGGCCCAGATCGTCCGGGCCGCCCGCGGCTGGGGCGACCGCCTGCGCGAGGCCCTGGTCGAGGCCCATGGCGAGGACATCGGCCTGAAACGGGCCAAGCGCTGGGAAGCCGCCTTCGGGGCCGGCTACCGGGAAACGAACGCCCCTGAAACCGCGGTCCACGACGTCGACCGCATGGAACCTTTGGTGACTCAGGGCGGGCTGGGTGCGATCGCCCAATGCGCCTATCGCCGGCTGGAGGACGACCCCGCGATCCTGCGCTTCAAGCTGTACCGCCTGAGCCAGTCGGCACCGCTGTCCGACGTCGCCCCCCTGCTCGAGCATCTGGGCCTGAAGCTGATGGAGGAGGTGCCGAGCAGCCTGAGCCTGCCCGACGGCGTGGTGGTGTGGATTCATGATTTCCGCTTGATCGAACCCCAGGGCCGGGCGCTCGACCTCGACAAGGACGGCCCGCTGGTCGAGGAAGCCTTTTCCGAAGCCTGGGCCGGTCGCCTTGAAGACGACCGCCTGAACCGCCTGGTGCTGCTGGCCGACCTCAGCGCCCGCGACGTCACGGTGCTGCGGGCGATTGCCAAATATCTGCGCCAGATCGGTATCCCGTTCAGCCAGGACTATATGGAAGAAACCCTGGCCCGTTATCCGACGGTGGCCGGCGATCTGGTCCGCCTGTTCCATCTGCGGCACGATCCGGCCCTCGCCGGCGGCCGCGAGGCGGCGGTCGAGGACCTGCGCAAAGTGATACTGGAGGCCCTGGACGCGGTCGTCGCCCTGGATGACGACCGCATCCTGCGCCGCTTCCTGAACGTGGTCGAGGCCAGCCTGAGGACCAATCTCTACCAGCGGGACGCCAACGGGAATGCCCGGCCGGCCCTGGCGATCAAGCTGGATAGCCGGTCCATCGACGGCCTGCCCCTGCCCAAACCCCTGGTCGAGATCTGGGTCTATTCGCCACGGGTCGAAGGCATCCACCTGCGTGGCGGGCGGGTCGCCCGGGGCGGCCTGCGCTGGTCCGACCGCAAGGAGGACTTCCGCACCGAAGTGCTTGGCCTGGTGAAGGCCCAGATGGTCAAGAACGCCGTGATCGTGCCAACCGGCTCGAAGGGCGGCTTCTATCCCAAGCGGGCCCCGGCCGAGGGTGGCCGGGAGGCGATCCTGGCCGACGCCATCGAATGCTACAAGATCTTCGTCGGCAGCCTGCTCGACCTGACCGACAATATCGTCGGCGGCGCCACCGTGCCGCCGCGGGATATTATCCGTTACGATGGCGACGACCCCTATCTGGTGGTCGCCGCGGACAAGGGCACCGCGACCTTCTCGGATATCGCCAACGGCGTCGCCCAGGAACGGGGCTTCTGGCTGGACGACGCCTTTGCCAGCGGCGGCTCGGCGGGCTATGACCACAAGGCCATGGGGATCACGGCCCGCGGCGCCTGGGAGGCCGTGAAGCGCCATTTCCGGGAGCTGGGCCGGGATACCCAGACCACCCCCTTCACGGTCGCCGGGGTCGGCGACATGTCGGGCGACGTGTTCGGCAACGGCATGCTGCTGTCGACCGAGATCCGCCTGATCGCAGCCTTCGACCACCGCCATATCGTCATCGATCCCGATCCCGATCCGGCGACTAGCTTTGCCGAGCGCCGGCGGCTGTTCGCCCTCGGCCGGTCGTCCTGGGCCGACTACAACATCGCCCTGCTGTCGCCTGGCGGCGGGATTTTTCCGCGCAGCCAAAAGACCATCCCGCTGAGCCCCGAGGCCCAGGCCGCACTGGGCCTGGAGACGGATCACATTACACCGCCGGAACTGATCCGGGCGATCCTGGCGGCGGCGGTCGACCTGCTCTGGTTCGGCGGCATCGGGACCTATATCAAGGCCAGCACCGAGAGCCAGGCAGAGGCCGGCGACCGGGCCAATGACGGGGTCCGCATCGACGCCCGGGCGGTGCGCGCCAAGGTGATCGGCGAGGGTGCCAATCTGGGGGTGACCCAGCGTGGCCGCATCGAATACGCCCTGGCCGGTGGTCGCATCAACACAGACGCCATCGACAATTCGGCCGGGGTCGACTGCTCGGACCACGAAGTCAACATCAAGATCCTGCTGAACGGCCTGGTCGCCGATGGCGACATGACCCGGAAGCAGCGCGATCATCTGCTGCGCGAGATGACCGACACGGTCGCCGCCCTGGTGCTGCGGGACAATTATCTGCAGACCCAGTCGCTGTCGATGATTGAAGCACGGGGGGTGACGGCCCTCGACCAGCAGCAGCGCCTGATGCGCGGCCTGGAGCGCGACGGCAAGCTGAACCGGGACGTGGAATTCCTGCCCAGCGACGGCGAGATAGCCGCGCGGGCCAAGCGCAATGGCTGCCTGACCCGGCCCGAACTGGCGGTGCTGCTGGCCTATGCCAAGATCGACCTGAAGGACGAGCTGCTGGCGGGCGACGCGCCGGAGGATCCCTATCTCGCGGCCGCCGACCTCAAGCGTTACTTTCCGCCGGTGCTGGAGGAGCGCTTTGCCGACGCCATCACCCGCCACCCCCTGCGCCGGGAGATCATCGCCACCCAGCTGGCCAATGCGGTGGTCAACTGGGTGGGTCCGACCTTCGTCAGCCGCATGGCGGAAGCCACCGGCTTCGACGGCAGCACGATCGCCCGGGTCTATGCGGCGGCGCGGGCCATTTTCGACCTGCGCGACCTGTGCGCCCAGGTCGACGCCCTGGACGGGCAGATTCCCGCGGCCGCGCAGAGCCAGATGCTGCTGGCCGTGGCCGACACGGCCCGCCAGGCGACCATGTGGCTGCTGCACAATGAGGTCCAGCCGATCGACATAGCCGCGACCATAGACCGCTACCGCCCGGGCATCGTCGACTTGCGCCAGGCCTTGCCCGGGCTGCTGCCCGAGCGGGCGGCGGCAGCCTATGGCGAGGCGCTGGACACCTTGACCGCTACCGGCGTGCCGGACGCCCTGGCCGGCGGCATCGCCGCCCTGGGTCCCCTGGCCGGCGGGCTGGACGTGGTGGCGAGCGCCGCCGCAGCCGGCATCGTGCCGGTGGCCATGGGCGCGATCTATTACGCCATCGGCGAGCCCCTGGGGCTTGATGCCCTGCGCGAAGCCGGCCTTGCCCTGGAACCGGCCGACCATTGGGAACGGCTGGCGATCAATGCCGTGGTCGACGATCTCTATGCCCAGCAGCGCCTGTTGGCCGCGGCCGCCGCCAAGCCGGGGGTCGAGGCCTGGCTCGCCGGCAATGCGGTGGGGGTCGGGCGGGCCCGGGTCCTGGCCGAAGAAATGACCCGGGGCGGCACCAGCCTCGCCAAGCTGACCTTTGCCGGACGCCAGCTACGCGGCCAGTTCTCGGTCTGACATGGCCCCGGAGCCTCGCGCCGGGGGGCGCCCTGCGCCCACCCTGGCCCTGCTGTCCTGGACCAGTTTCGACTGGGCCTTCCAGCCCTTTTTCACCCTGGTGTCGACCTTTGTCTTCGCGCCCTATTTCGCCACCCAGGTGGTCGGCGACGCGGTGCGCGGGCAGGCCCTGTGGGGCTACAGCCAATCCGCCGCCGGGCTGATCATCGCCCTGTTGTCGCCGGTCTTGGGGGCGATCGCCGATGTCGCCGGGCCGCGCAAGCCGTGGATCCTGGTACTGGCGGCGATGACCTTCGCGGGCTCGGCCGTGCTGTGGTGGGCCGTGCCGGGGGCCGACGGGCCGACCCTCGCCGTGATCCTCTGCGCCCTGGTCGTCGCCACGGTCGGCGCGGAATTCGCCATCGTGTTCAACAATGCCATGCTGCCCTCCCTGGTTCCGCCGGACCGCATCGGCATGCTGTCGGCCGTGGGCTGGGCAATCGGCTATCTGGGCGGGCTGGTCTCCCTGGGACTGGTACTCGGTTTCCTGGTGCTGCCGGCCACGCCGGCCTTCGGCCTCGACAAGGCCGCCTTCGAGGCCGAGCGGCTCACCGGGCCGCTGACCGCCCTGTGGCTGGCGCTGTTCCTGGCGCCGATGTTTCTGTTCGTGCCGGACCTCCCGCGCCGCCGCCTGTCGGTCGGCGCCGCGGTAACGGGCGGCCTTGCCCAGTTGGCACAGAGCGCCCGGCAGCTCCGCCGCTACCGCAATGTCGTGCGCTATCTGCTGGCCCACATGGCCTATATCGACGGGCTGAACGCGACTTTCGTGTTCGGCGGCATCTATGCCGCGACGACCTTCGGCTGGGACACCCGGACGCTGGGTGTGTTCGGCATCCTGCTGATCGTGCTGTCCACCGCAGGCGCCTTTGCCGGCGGTTGGATCGAGCGCTGGTGGGGCGCCCGGCGAACCGTCGCGGTCGCCCTGGTGACTATTGCCCTTGCCGTTCTCGGGATCGTTTCCCTGGGTCCCGACAGCATCCTGTTCGGTCTGCCGGTGGCGCCGCCGGCCGCCGG
>JAJFJE010000317.1 GCA_021774355.1 Alphaproteobacteria bacterium | reverse complement strand
CGTGGTGGCGCCGCGTCAGATCGAAATCATTATGGGTACATCGTCCGGCAGGCAGGCTGTGCCATGACCCGGCGCGAAGCGAGATCTCCCATGACTCAGACCCTCTCCTCCATGTCCTGCCAGCGGCTGTTCGGCCGATGGGCCGCGGCCCTGGCCACGGCGCTCGTGGTCGCCCTGGCCGGGGCGCCCGCCCGGGCAGCGGACTTCATCACCCAGAACGGCCTGGTGGCGCCGGCGGGCATGCAGCGCCCGTTAAGCGTGTCCAGCCCGATCGAGCGCCTGGCGGTGGGCGATCCGGCGATCCTCGGGGCCCGGGTGGTCGGTCCCAACGACGTGCTTCTGCTGGGGCTGAAGCCCGGCCGGACCAATCTGATCGTGTGGGAAGCCGGCGGCGCCCGCGCCTATGTTTTCCCGGTGGTGGTGCCGCTGGGGTCGGGCGACCTGCAGCGCGACCTGCGGGACGATCCGGACCTGGCCGGCGTGAGCGTTGCCGAGCGGGGCTCCCAGCTGCTGATCAAGGGCTATGTCTCGTCCAACGAGGCCCATGCCAAGGCGGTGCAGATGGCCCAGCGCTACTTCCCCGACTCCGTGGTCGACAATCTCCGGGTGATGCAGCAGCAGATGGTCAGCGTCGAGGTCCGCTTCGCCGCGCTCTCGACCAAGACCCTGAAGCAGCTCGGCTTCAATTTCGTCTCCGCCTCGTCCGGCTTCCAGTTCGCCACGACCGGCCCCACGACCAATTTTCCCAACCCCACCGGGGCTGCTGAAAAGCCCATCAGCGAGGCCTTCAACCTGCTGCTGCGCTTCCCCAACTCGGACATCAGCTCGGTCCTGAGCCTGCTTGCCGGGGCCCAGCTGGCGCAGATCCTGGCCGAGCCGACCTTGCTGGTGCGGTCGGGCGAAAGCGCCGAGTTCATCGCCGGCGGCGAGATTCCGATCCCGGTACCCCAGGGCACGGGCGACACCATCACCATCGAGTTCCGCGAGTTCGGCATCAAGCTGAAGGTGGCGGCGACGGTGCTGAGCCCGAGCCGGATCCTGCTCAACCTCGCCCCCGAGGTCAGCGAGCTGGATTTCACCCGGGCCATCACCATCAACGGCTTCAACATTCCGGCGATCAGCAAGCGCGCCGCCAGTTCGACCCTGGAACTGGGCAATGGTCAGAGCTTCGTCCTGGCCGGGCTGATCTCGCAGACCATTTCCCACCAGGACGACGCCGTCCCGCTGCTGGGCGACCTGCCCATCATCGGCGCCTTCTTCAAGCGCCAGGCGAGCAGCCGGGAACGCCAGGAACTTATCATCGTGGCCACGCCACGGCTGGTTTCGCCGCTCGACCCGCGCGCCATCCCCCCGCTGCCCGGGGCCGAGACGGCGGATTTCACCAGGTCGGACAGCGATCTCATTTTGGGCCGCAACCGGGTGAAGGATGTCCTTCCCCAGCACGGATTGATGCCATGAGCGAGCGGCGTTCCCTTCTGATCGTCACCACCGACGACGATTTCGCCGAACGGGTGACTTCAACCCTGTTCTCGCGCTGCTCGGTGATGCGGGGCCAGCCCCAGCACGAAACCCTGCGGGCGATCCTGGACAGCAACCCGGTCGAGGCGATCATCGTCGACATCGACGACGTTGCCTGGGACGGCCGCAATATCGCCGACCTGGTGGCCGGCCTGCGGGCCGACCAGCCGACCCTGCCCCTGATCGTCGCCAGTTACAATATCAGCGCCTCGTCGCTCATTCCGGCGATGCGGGCCGGGGCCAACGACGTCATCGACAAGGATTTCGCGGCCGATGACCTGATCGCCCAGGTGGACTGGCTGCTGCAGTCCCGCCCCGCCCGCCGTGGCGGGCAGGCCGCCAAGGTGGTCGCGGTCTGCGGTGTCCGGGCCGGCATCGGCGGCACCACGGTCAGTGTCGGACTGGCGGCCGAACTGGCCCGCCGGGCGACCGGCGACCAGCGGGTGCTGCTGAAGGACTTCGGCTTCCCCCCGGCCGAGACGCCGGTGATGCTGGGAACCAAGGCGTCCTATTTCATGACCGATGCCCTGGGCGACATCGGGCGCATGGACGCCACCCTGATCGACGGCGCCTTCGCCCAAGTCCCGTCACCGCATCTCTATGTTCTGCCCCTGGCGGCCGACGACGACAATGCGGCGATCGCGGCAGAGGGCGACCTTGCCCAACTGGTCGATGTTCTCAAGACCTATTTCAGCGCCATCGTCATCGACATCAACCGGCCGTTCAATCCGCGCCTGGCGGATCGCCTGTTCCTCGAGGCCGGCGTGCCGCTGCTGGTCACGGACCAGTCGATGACCTCGATCAACAGCGCCTCGATCATGCTCGACCGGCAGCGCCGGGCGATCGACCGCGAGCCCAATTTCGCCCTGGTCGTGTCCCGCCACCTGACTCGCCTCAAGCCCTCGCCCGAGGACGTGGCGCGGGCCCTCAGGGCGCCGGGCAAGCCCTTCCTGGTGCCCGACGACCGCATGCTGGTCGATGCCAAGCGCAACCTGGGCACCGCCGCCAGCCTGGATGACGCGGGCGCCTTTGCCCGGGCGATCCGGGCCATTGTCGACGCCACCCTGGGCGCCGAGCCGAGCCCCGCGGCCGAGCCGGCCCCAACGGTGGCCGAAGAGCCCAGCGGTCTGTTCCATCGTCTGACGCGGCTGAGCCGCGCCGCGCGTTGAAGGGGAGAAGTGGCTAATGGCCCAGCGTGACGCGCCGGCCCTGGGCGGGGGCAGTTTTCCGCAGGCGGGTGCCGCAAGCCGCGGGGAATCCGACATCTATACCTCGCCGCTCTATCAGGAGCTGAAGTTCCGCGCCCTGGGCATCGTCCACGACTATCTGGAGAAGCGCGGCTTCACCCCCGACCGGGCCAATGCCGAGATTCTTCGCGGTGAAATCAGTCGGGCGATTTCCCTGGTGGTGGCCGGTGCCGGGGTGGCGCTCAACGCCGCCGAGCGGGACCGCCTGCTGGACGATGTGTTCTACGAGATTGTCGGCCTCGGCCCCCTGGAACCGTTGCTGGCGGACCAGACGGTCGACGACATCATCGTCAACGGTCCCAGCAAGGTCTATGTCGAACGGGCCGGCGTGCTCGAGCGGGTCAGCACCCGCTTCCGCGACGAAGCCCATCTGATGAATATCATTCAGCGGGTGGTCAGCCCGCTCGGCCGCCGGGTCGACGAGGCCTCGCCGTTCGTCGACGCCCGCCTCAAGGACGGTAGCCGGGTAAATATCGTGATTCCGCCGATCGCCATCGACGGCGCCACGGTGTCGATCCGCAAATTCAAGCGCATCCCGCTCAAGGCCCATGACCTGGTGCGCACGGGCGCGGCCAACCAGGAAATGATCGATTACCTGGCGGCCTGCGTCCGTGCCCGCCTGAACATGGTGATCTGCGGCGGCACCGGGTCGGGCAAGACGACCCTGCTCAACATCCTGTCGGGTTACATCGAGTCCAAGGAACGGCTGGTGACCATCGAGGACGCCGCCGAGCTGCAACTGCGCCAGCCCCATGTGGTGCGGCTCGAGACGCGCCCGCCCAGCGCCGACGGCTCGCCCGAAATCACCGCCCGGGCCCTGGTCAAGAACGCCCTGCGGATGCGTCCGGATCGCATCATCCTGGGCGAAATTCGTGGCGGCGAGGCGGTGGAAATGGTCCAGGCCATGACCACCGGCCATGACGGGTCGATGGCGACGCTTCATGCCAACAGCCCGCAGGATGCCCTGGCCCGCCTGGAACTGCTGCTCGGCTTCGGCGGCATGACCGCCAATGTCATGACGGTGCGCCGCCAGCTGGTCAGCGCCGTCCAGGTCATCGTCCATGTCCAGCGCCTGCCCCTGGGCGCCCGGCGCATCCTGTCGGTGGCCGAGGTGGTCGGCCTGGAAGGCGAAACCATCGTGCTCAACGAGCGCTATCGTTATCGCGAGACCCCGGGCACGGCCGGCCATGGCAGCTTCGGCATGGTGACCCGCCATTCGGCCTTCAGCGAAAGGCTGGCGGCGGTCGGCGGTGTCGGCGTCGGTACCGCCCAGCGTTTTGAGACCAAGGTCTGAGGCTCGACATGACGGTCTTCCTGCTTGCCGCCCTCCTGCTCTTCGTCGGCGCCTTCTGGCTCTATCTCGGCCTGTCCCGGACGCGTGCCATGGACGAGACCTATCTCAGCCGCCTCAAGGCGGTCGGGCGGGTCGCCGGCATCGAGATCCCGGATGACCGCCAGTTTGTCGAGACCGAACGGCTGATGGGCCTGCTCCTCCTGTCGTCGAGCGGCGTGACGCGCCGGCTTCTGCTCGCCGGCTGGACGGCCACGCCGGAGCGGGTGATGATGGCTGCCGGCGCGCTTCTGGTCGCCTTCCTGGTCGGCGTGATCGCGTTCGACTGGATCGGTGCCTTTGCGCTGCCGGCATTGCTGGTCGGCCTGGCCTGGTGGCGCCTGGACTCGACCGCGCGCCGCCATGCCACGAACTTTGCCGACGACCTGCCTAATTTCCTGGAGCGGTTTCGCCAGCTCATCGCCAGCGGCAATTCGGTCGGCCAGGCCTTCGACAAGGCCATGTTCTATTCCAACGACAAGGTGCGCCGTTATCTCGACCCGGTCGCCTTGCGGATGAAGTTCGGGGTGCCGCTGGCCGACGCGCTGCGGGTCCAGGCGACCCGTCTGCGTCTGCCCGAACTGGGGATGCTGGCCCTGATCACCCGCACCAACCTGCGCTATGGCGGCAATCTGAGCCAAATCCTGGAGCACCTGATCCGGGTGTTGCGCGATCAGTCGCGCATCCGTTCCGAATTCCATTCCCTGTCGTCCGAATTGCGGTCCAGCTCCAAGGTCATGATGGCCATGCCGATCGCGGTTGGCGCCCTGATCTTCGTCATCAACCCAGACTATATGTATTATTTTGTCGACACGGCCGGTGGCCAGTTCGCCCTGGCCCTTGCCGCCGTGTTTCTTGGCGTCGGTATATTGCTGATGCGGCGCATGATGCGCCTCAACTATTGAGGGCACCGGCCGTGGTCGCGGGATTTCTCCTTTTTGCCCTTGGCCTTGCCATCCTTGTCGGGGGCGGCGTGGCGTTGAACGCGGAGTTGCGGGCGACCGCCGCGACCCGCCGGATCGGCATCCGCATGCGTCAGTACGGCCGCACCATGGCGCGGGTGGACGAGCCCGACGCGGGGGCCGAGCCGGAAGGGGTGATCGAGACCATCGGCCGGGCGACGCTGCGCAGCCAGAAGGAATATATCGAGCTGGACGCCCTGATGCGCGCCGCCGGCCGCTACGATCCGACGGCACCCTATTGGCTGGCCGGCATCCGGGTCCTGGCTGCTTTTGGCGTGGGCGCCGCCGGTGCCGCGCTGGGCGCTCTGGCCCAGGCCGGCATGTGGCTGTTCATCGGTTTCATGGTGGGCTTTGCCATCGGCTATCTTGCGCCGAAATATACCCTCAGCTTCGTCGCCAGCGAGCGCCGGGTGAAGGTGACCAAGGAATTGCCTTTCCTGATCGACATGCTGCTGCTGCTGCTGCGCTCCGGCGCCTCGATCGAGCA
>JAJFJE010000316.1 GCA_021774355.1 Alphaproteobacteria bacterium | reverse complement strand
CAAGCGGCCGGCCGCTGACCGGGGCCAACAGCTTCGCCGCCTATTTCGATGCCCTGGCGTCCGGCCAGTATTACGATACCGTTGCCGACTTCAGCCAGTCGGAGACGGAATACCGCAAGGCGCTGCTGGTCGAGGACCAGGTGTTCGGGGCCGGCGCGTCGACCAATCCCGACGTGGTGATGAGCCTGGCGCTCGAGATATCCAACCAGGGCCGCTATGCCGAAGCCGCCGACCTGTTCGACAAGGCGGCCGCCTTGGCCCGCCAGAGCATCGACCCCGGCGACCTGCCGCGCCTGCTCTCCTACCGGGCGATCGATGCCGCCAATCGCAACGCCCTGACCGAGGCCCTGGGCAATGCCCAGGAGGCGACCCGCCAGCGCCTTGCGGCGACCGCGGACGAGAGCGGCGGCCCCCAGGCCGCTGCCAACGACATCTTGAGCTTCGGCAACAGCTCGGCCAGCAGCCTGGCGATCGAGGTGGCGCAGAGCCTGCACATGGAGGCGGCGATCCAGTTGCGCCTGGGCCATGTGGTCGAGGCCGCGGCGGCGGCCGTCCGGGCCCTGGCGATCACCCGCGGCAATCGGTTGGCGCCGCCCTGGTGGCTGGCCCAGTTCCTGGAGACCCGGTCGACCATTGCCCGGATCGCCGGCGATGCCGCCGGCGCCGTGCGCTATCAGGGCGAGGCCGTGCGCACCTGGGCGGCCATCCTGCCCCAGTCGCCGCCCGAGGGCCTGGCCCGGCTGGCGCTGGGCCGGGCGCTGTTCGCCACGGGCGACATGGGCGAGGCCCTGGCCGCCTATCGCGCCGGCTTTGCCTTGCTCAAGGGGCGCAACGCCGATGTCCGGCCGGCAACGGTGATCGGCTTCCTCGACGTCGCCGAGCGGGCGATCGCCGCCGATCCCGCCCTGGGCGACGCCCTGGCGGTCGAAATGTTCGAGGCCGCCCAGCTTGCCCGGTCGGGCTTTACCAGCCGCACCGTGTCCCTGGCCACGGCACGCCTTGCCGGGGGCAGCCAGGCGGTCGGTGCCGTGATCCGGCAGGCCCAGGAGAACGAGCGCAAGCGCTTTGCCCTGGCCAGCCAACTGAACCGGGTGCTGGCGGTCCAGGCGGAGCTGCGCGACGAGGCCCAGGCCGCGCGCCTGCGCCGCCAACTGGCCGAGGCCGAGGCCGAGGCAGCCGAGCTCGACCAGACCAGCCAGGCCGCCTTCGCCAGCTATCGCCAGGTGCTGGCGACACCGCTCGACAGCAAAACCCTGCAGGGCCTGCTGCGGCCCGACGAGGCAGTGCTGTCGATCCTGGCCGGCGACCGCACGAGCTACGGCTTCCTGGTCCGCCACGACCGCCTCAAAGTATGGCCGATCGGCGCCGGCGACGTCGATTTCGGCGATGCCGTGGCCGGCCTGCGCCGCGGCATCGGCGAAAGCCACGGCACGCTGCGGCGGTTCGACACCGGGCTCGCCTATCAACTCTATGCCCTTCTTTTCGGGCCTGCCGAGGACGACCTCGCCGGTGTGACCCATGTGGTGACGACGGTGAACGGCGCCCTGGCCAGCCTGCCCTTCGGGGTACTGGTGGCCAGCCCGCCCAAGCCCGGCCAGTCCTATGGCGACACCGACTGGCTGGTGCGGCACTACGCCTTGACCCTGGTGCCGTCGGTCCGCTCCTTTGCCGACCTGCGCCGGGCCACGCCCCCGGAACAGGCGCCCAGGCCGATGATCGGCTTTGGCGATTTCCGGCCCGAGGGGCCGGCCGACACCGCCTTTGCCGGGCTGCCGGCAACCTGTGCCCGGGATTTGCGGGCGCTTGACGCGCTCGCCCCCCTGCCCGCAACCGCCGCTGAGGTGCGTGGCGTTGCCGCCCAGCTGGGCGGCGCCACCGCCACGGTGCTGGGCCCGGCCTTTACCCGCAAAGCGGTCGAGGCCGCGCCGCTCGACCAGTACCGGATGATCTATTTCGCCACCCACGGCCTGCTGGCCGGCGACCTGCGCTGTTTCACCGAGCCGGCCCTGGTGACCTCGGCCGCAGGCGATGACGGCTCGCCCCTGCTCAGCGCCGGCGCCATTCTCGACCTCAATCTCAACGCCGACCTGGTGGTGCTGTCGGCCTGCAACACCGGCGGCAGCGACGGCAAAAGCGGCGGCGAAGCCCTGTCGGGCCTGGCCCGGGCCTTCTTCTATGCCGGGGCCCGGCGCCTGATCGTCTCCCACTGGTCGGTGCCGGACGAGGCCACGGCGGCCCTGATGCGCCGCCTCTTCGCCAGCGACCTGACCGGTGGCGCCGATGCCCTGCGCCAGGCGCAACTGGCCATGCTCGGCGGCGCCGGCCATGACGAGCCGGCCGCCTGGGCCCATCCCTGGTATTGGGGCGGCTTCACCACGGTGGGCGACGGCAGCGGCGTTTCCCTGCATTAGCATCATTGCCACCGCATCGGCGGCATAACGGGATATTCAGCCTGAACGATACACGCTAGGGTCGTTCCGTCACGACGAATTGACGGACCACCGGTGACCGTTGCGGAACTCCCTTCTGAGGCGCCTGCCGATGGCGAACAGGACCTGGCCGACGCCGTGCACACGCTGCGGCGCCGGCATCCCCGCCTTTCCGCCCATTGCCGGGTCACCGCCGCGCAACGCCGGCTGTTCCTGGTGCTGGCGGCAGCCGGCCTGATCGGCAGCCTGTGGCAGCCGGGATCGGCGCTGGCCCTGGCGGTCGGCAGCGCCCTGGGCCTTCAGCTCGGCACCATGGTGCATCGCTGGCTGCTGGTCGGCGTCGCCCTTGCCCCCTCCGGCCCCCCGGCCGGGGCCGCGTCGGAAAGCATCCTGCCGTGTTACAGCATCCTGGTGCCGCTGTTCCGCGAGGCGGCTGTCCTGCCCCATCTGGTCCAGGCCCTGGGGGCGCTCGACTATCCGCCCGAGCGGCTGGATATCATCCTGGTGCTCGAGGCCGACGACGAGACGACCTGCGCCCTGGCCGCCCAGGTCGCGCCCGCCCATTTCCGCATGGTGCGGGTGCCGAGCGGGTTGCCCCGGACCAAGCCCAAGGCGCTGAACTATGCCCTGCCCAAGGCCACGGGCAGCTTCCTGGTGGTCTATGACGGCGAGGACCGGCCGGCGCCGGACCAGCTGAGGGCGGCCCTGGCCGGCTTTGCCGCGGCCCCCCACCTGGCCTGCCTGCAGGCGCCGCTGAACTTCTGGAACCGCGCCGAGAACTGGCTGACCCGGGTCTTTGCCCTGGAATATGCAGTGTGGTTCGACCTGATGCTGCCCGGCCTGCATCGCCTGGGGGCGCCCTTTCCTTTGGGCGGCACGTCGAACCATTTCCGCACCCAGGTGTTGCGCGACGTCGGCGGCTGGGATCCGTTCAATGTCACCGAGGATGCCGATCTCGGCCTGCGCCTTCATCGCCTGGGCTACCGGGTGGGGCTGGTATCCTCGACCACCTACGAGGAGGCGCCCTGGCAACTGGGAAACTGGATGCGCCAGCGCAGCCGCTGGATGAAGGGCTATGTCCAGACCCTGCTGGTCCATGGCCGCGACCTGCCGGCCCTGCGGCGCCAAGCCGGGCTGGGCGGCTGCCTGCAGGCCCTGCTCGCGATCGGCGGGACGATCGGCCTGAACCTGATCAATCCCATTCTGCTCGGCCTCGGCCTGTGCGACCACCTGGTGGTCAGTGCCGGGCAGGCGGCCCTGCTGCCCGCCGGGCTGGGCCGCGCCGTGGCCTTCGGCAATGTCGCCGTCGGCCTGTCCCTGGTGGCCATGACCGCCTGGGCCGGGCGCCGCCGCGGCTGGGCCGACGCGATCACCGACGCCCTGTCGGTGCCGGTCTATTGGCTGCTGATGTCGCTCGCCACCTATTGCGCCATGGCCGAGCTGATCTACCGCCCGTTCCATTGGCACAAGACCGAGCATGGGGTAACCCGCCTGGTGCCCGGCACTGCCGGGCCGGCCGCGGCGCCGGGATGCCCGGAGCTCGCCTGACCGCAGGCCTGGTGGCCGCCCTGGCCCTGCCCGCCCCGGCCTGGGCAGCCTGGCCCGAGCCAAAGGGCCAGGGCCTTGCCATCGTCACCGTCGAGGCGGCGGCAAGCCATGGCCGGGGACCGCGCCGGCACAAGGCCGAGATACGGCTTTGGACCGCCTATGGCCTGACCGAGGGCGTGACCTTGCTGGGCCAGGCCATGACCAAGCACCTGACGCCCGAGCGGGACCTGTCGACGGCGTTGATGCTGGGGGGCCGCCTGCGCCTTGCCCATGGCGATGATTGGGTCCTGGCGGGCGAGGTTCGGGGCGGCCTGGGCGACCTCGGCCAGTTCGGCACCGGCGCCCGCGAGCACCGGGGCGCCGATATCGCGGCGGCCTTCGGCTACAGCCGGGGCTGGCTGGGCTGGCCGGGCTTTTCGGTCATCGAACTGGGGGTCCATCAGCCGCTGGGCGCCGGGGTTCGCCGCATCGTCACCGGCCAGACCATGGGCATCGACGTCGCCCCGGGCTGGCAGGTGATCACCGAAAGCCACATGGAACGGGCCGTGCCCGCCGCCGGCGCGGCGGAATGGCGCAACCAGATCTCGGCCCGGCTGACCCTCCTGCCCGGAATTTCGCTTCAGGCCGGCCCCTATCTGCGCCTTCACACCGATGCCGGCACGGTCACCGAACGGGAGATCGGCGGCTTTCTCGGCCTGTGGCTGACCTATTGACCGGGCCGGTCAGGGCCGCCCGGCGACGGCTTCCAGCCGGTCGCGCCAGTCGCGGGCGCGCCACAGCCGCCCGGCCACATCGCGCCAGCCGGCCAGGGCGACGGCAAAGGGGTGGCGGCTGGGGCCCGCGACCCCGGCCAGACCGTACCGCAGGGCTTCACCGGCCGGGGCGGCCGCGAACGTGCCGAACAGACGGTCGAAGACGATCACCATGCCGCCGAAATTGCGATCGAGGCAGGCCGTGTTCGCGGCATGATGGACCCGGTGATGGCGCGGCGTATTGAGCACCCACTCCAGCGGTCCCAGGCCGGGCGCGTGGGCGAGGTGCAGGAAGAATTGGAAGAACAGGCTGGCCGCCAGCATCCCCAGCACCGCCGCCGGGTGGAAGCCCAGCCAGACCAGCGGCAGATAGAACAGCACCGCCCCCGTGATCGGCCCGCCCCAGCCCAGGCGCAGGGCGCAACTGAGATTGAAGCGGGTCGCCGAATGGTGCACCTGATGGGTCGCCCACAGCCAGCGGAACCGATGCATGGCGCGATGGTGCCAGTAATAGGCGCATTCGACGCCAAGGAAGAGCAGGCCGAGGGACCAGCCCTGGTCGACCGGCAGGTCCCACAGGCGATGGCCATAGACCCAGGACAAGGGCGCGACCGCCGCCCCGGCGAGCAGCGCCCCGATCAGGCGCTGGCCCAGGGCAATCACCAGCGTGGCCGCGGTCTCGCCGGGATCATAGCTCGACCGGCCACGCCAGCGGTTCCAGCCATATTCCAGCCCGATCAGGACAACGACCAGGGCCAGCCCGATGACACGGGGCGGGCCCTGGCCGAGCAGGGGCGCCACGCCCTCCATCGCCCCGGCCTAGTTCGCCGGCGGCTGTTCGTGGGCGGCGCGGGCCTGTTCAAGCGCCGCCCGGCAGCCCGGCGAGACCGCCTCCTGATGGGCCTTGAAACAGGCCAGGATGCGGCCGCCGCCCGGCTGCACGTCGGGACAAAGGGCCTTGTAGTCGGCGCGACAGGCATCGCGTAGCGCCGCCCCCGCGCCGGTCGCGCCGGCCGGCGCCGCGGCGACCAGGGCGACGCCGAACAGAAGCACAGCGGGGGTCAATGTGGTGGTCATGGTCGTTTCTTCCTGTGATGAGGCGTGGCGGGCAGGCCCGGCTCAGGGCCGGGTGACGCTGCGCTCGCGGGTCCAGCCGGTGCCGTTGTAACGGCTGCGGCTGCGCTCGACATCGTAGCTGCCCGGGGCGGTGCGGGTGATCGACCGCGAATAGCTGGAACTGTTGCCGTTGGGGCCGGTCACCGAGCGCTCGCGGCTGCAACTGCCGCCGCCGCAGCCATTCTCGAAGCCGCGACTGATGGAGTTGCCCTGGGGGCCCGTCGCGGTGACGGAACGGGAACGGGCAAAGGCGTCGCCCGCGGTCCCGGCGAGGAGCAGGCCGGCAGCCAGGGCGGTCGCAAGGAACTTGGTGGTCATCATGGGGGATCCTCTCGGCTAGGGACGGCGCCGGCAACGCGCCGGAACCAGGCCACCATGGCGGCATCGTTTTGCTGGCCGATTGCAGTCGAGGACTGATTTGTAAAGTTTTGTAACCGGCCGCAGTCGGCCATTGCCGGCCTCTGCGGCCGCCATAAACTGAGCGCCATGGACGATGTCACCGTGCTGCTGGTCGAAGATGACGGCGAGATCCGCGATCTCCTGTCCGCCTTTCTGCGGCGCGAAGGCTATCGCGTGGAGACCGCCGACGGGGCCCCGGCGATGGATCGCCTGCTGACCGGCCTGGTGCCCGACCTGGTCATTCTCGACCTGATGCTGCCCGGCGAAGACGGCCTGTCGATCTGTCGCCGGCTGGTCGCCCGGGGAGACCTTCCGGTCCTGATCCTGACCGCCAAGGACGAGGATATCGACCGCATCATCGGACTGGAGCTGGGCGCCGACGACTATCTGGGCAAGCCCTTCAATCCGCGCGAACTGCTCGCCCGGATCCGGGCAATCCTGCGCCGGACGGCGCGCCAGCAGGCGGCGGGCGCCGAGCCGGCGGGCCGCCTCTACGAGGTCTGCGGCCTGTCCATCGACCTGGAGGCCCGGATCGTCGAAACCGCCGACGAACGCCATCGGATTGCCCTGACCTCGGCGGAGTTCGATCTGCTGGCCTGTTTCATCGAGCATCCGCGCCGGGTGCTCAGCCGCGACCAGCTTCTCGACTGGACCCGCGGGCGCCTGGCCGATCCCTTCGACCGCACCATCGACGTCACCGTCAGCCGGCTGCGGCGCAAGCTCGAAGCGGTGCGGCCCGATGCCGACCGGCTGATCACGACGGTACGCAATGGCGGCTATCTCTTTGCCGGCGACGTGCGCGAGGTCAGGCTGTGATGTCGCGGCTGGGCCTGGGCTGGCGGGTGGCCCTGATCCTGGTGGCAGCGCTGGTGATCCTGCAGATCGCGGTGACCGCCGTATTCTACGTCGATCGCGACCGGGTGACCGACGCCGGCTATCGGCCGCCTTTCGCCGACCAGGTCGCCGCCCTGGTGCAATTGCTCGACGGCGCCGGCCCGGCCCAGCAGGCCCTGGTCCTGCGCGCCGCCAACGGCCCGGGTTCGCGGGTGACGATCGAGCGCATGGCGCCGGCCGATCCGCCCGGGGCCTGGCATCTCGAAGTTCAGGAACGCCTGATCCGCCAGTTCCTGGGCGACCACGGCGAGCGGCCGCTCGGCGTCATCGTGAGCGGCCGCCGCCTCGGCCAAGGCGATGCCGGACAAGGTGCGACCGGCCTGGGCCGGCGGCTCGGCAACCTGCGTGTCCGCGCCGCGGTCGGCCTTGCCTCGGGCGAGGTGCTGGTGGTCGATATCGGCGGCAGCCTGATCTCCCGGGTGCTCGGCATCCCGCCCGGCTTCCTGGCCAGCGTGCTGGGCCTGGTGGTGGCCCTGCTCGCCCTGCTCGCCGTCGCCCGGGAAATGAAGCCGCTGAATCGCCTGGCCCAGGCGGTCGAGAGCTTCGGCACCGGCCTGCAGCCCCAGCCCATGACGCCGGAAGGGGCCCGCGAGGTGCGCGCCCTGATCCGGGCGGTCGACGCCATGCAGCGGCGTATCGCCACCCTGATGAACGACCGCAGCTTCATCGTCGGCGCCCTGGCCCACGACCTGCGGACCTATCTGACCCGCCTGCGCCTCCGGGTGGAGTTGCTGCCC
>JAJFJE010000315.1 GCA_021774355.1 Alphaproteobacteria bacterium | reverse complement strand
GGCGCTCGCCGCGCAGCCGGCCGCCGATCTGGGAATGATTCTGGGGCTGGCCATGGGCCGGCGCATTGTCAGCCGCCACAGCGCGGCTTAATGGGGAGAACGGGGATGGCAATGCCTTTTGCGACGACCACGGCATGTTTTGCGCGGCTGCGCGCGGCGGGTGATGCCTATCTGATGCCCTTCGCGCTGCTCGCTCTGCGGCTCGGCGTCGGCCTGGTGTTCTGGAAATCCGCCAGCACCCGGTTCGAGGATTTTCCCTTCCTGGCCGACAAGGCGATCTTCCTGTTCCAGGAAATCTACCGGGTGCCGCTATTGCCCCCCGAGATCGCGGCCTATCTGGGCAGCTTCACGGAGGCGGGCGGCGCCCTGCTGCTGTTCCTCGGGCTGGGCACCCGCCTGGGCGCCCTCGCTTTGCTGGGGGTTACGGCCATGATTCAGTTCGTCGTTCCGTTGACCGGCGACGGCATCACCTTCAACCCGGTGGAACTGTGCCTGTGGGGTGGTGCGCTGCTGACCCTGCTGGCCCGGGGCGGCGGCCCCATAGCGCTCGACTGGCTGGTTGGCCGGCTGCTCGGCCGCTAACGCCCGGGCGTCGGCCGTGCTAGGCTGGCACCGCAATCGCCAGGAGAGATCGGGATAGTGGCGAACAAGGCCCGGACAGGCAGATATTGGATCGCCGCCGCATGGGTCGGGGCAAGTCTCTGCCTCGGCCTGCCCGCGCGGGCCGAGGAGGAGGCGCTGCCCCCCCTGGCACGCCGGGACGTGGGCACCATGCAGGTCCATAAGCCGAAGGACCTGCTGCTGCCGGGCGAGACCTTGCGGCGGCGCTGGGCCACCGGCGAGGACACCGTCTATTCCGGACCGACCGCCCGGTCGGCCACCCCCGCGACCCGCAAGAAGCCGGGACGGGTCGCTGTCTTGCCGCCGCCGCCCCAGGCCCTGCCGCGTCCGCCGCCGGTGCCGTGGGCGGCCGCGCGCCCGCTGCCGGCGCCGCCGGCACAACCGGTCGGGCGCCGTTCGCCCGCGCGCCAGCCCGTCTTGAATCTCCAGACCGGTTGTTCCGGCCAATTCCAGCTCGACGGCATCGCCGTCGACGCCATGGGCCGGCCCTGCTTCGGGGGCGGCTGAACCACCGCTCCAGGGGTCCTGCGGCAATGGCGCTGGACTTTTCGCTAGCCGGATGCAAAAACATTAGGGGGGCAAGACAGCCGCAGGGGGCCTCTGCGCCGGGACGAAGGTGGCATGGACAATGGGTGAGATGGAGTGGCCGAGCCGCCGTCGCATGGTTGCCAAGGCGGCCGCGCCGGCGCCGCGGGAAGGCGCAGAGATCAAGCCTCGCGACGTAAAAGTCGATGGCCGGGTCGCGCGCTCCCAGCGAACCCGCGCCGCCGTCCTGGATGCCCTCATCGCCCTGATCGAAGAACACCAGTTGCGCCCCAGCGCACGGATGATTGCAGAGCGCTCGCAGGTTTCCACCCGCTCGATCTTTCAGCATTTCCCGGACCTGGAGACCCTGTTCGCAGCGGCGGTGCAGCGCGAATCGAACCGCTTCGGCCAATTCATCCGGCCGATTGCCGCCGACGGTCCCTATGACCAGCGCGCCGGCGAACTGATCGCCCAACGCTTCGGCCTGTTCGAGGATTCCGGCGCCATCTACCGCGCCGGAATCCTCGACCGTCCGTTTTCGCCATCGCTGCAATTCACCTTCAAGGTGATCGAGGACGCCTTCCGCAAGCAGATCGAGGTGGCCTTCAAGGTCGAACTGGCGCGCTGGCGCAGCGAACGCCGGGAGGTGGTGGTCCGGCAGGTCGCCGCGGTCACCGGCTTTCATACCTGGTGGGCCTTGCGCTGGATCGAAAAACTCGACCTCGATGATGCCAGGGCGACCATGGCAGCGGCGCTGGACGCGCTGATCAAATCCACAAAAGTAACCAAGCGGGTCTAGCCGTTGGACACTGTGCTCTCGGCCGTCATTGCGGGCGCCTGCGACGCCATTCAGGCAAGCCATGGCCGGTCCTGGATGGCCCGGGCGTCCTCGAGCCGGGACCATGACAGCGGGCGTCGGACACCGACGGATTAGCCGGACACGGCCGGCGGCTAGCCGGCGGCGGGAGAAACTGCAACGGCCGCGCCTCGCACGGGGCCGGCGACGGGCGGGAGGTCAGCGTGCAGAAGGTCGAGAATTTCGTCTTTGCATTCCGGGCGCCGATCTTGGCCATTCTGCTGGCCGTAACCTTGGTGATGGCCTATTTCGCGTCCCACCTGCGGCTCGACGCGGGGTTCGAGAAGATGCTGCCGATCGGTCACGAATACATCGTCACCTTCAAGCAGTACCAGACCCAGTTCGCCGGCGCCAATCGCATCCTGGTCGCGCTCGAGGCGCCGCCCGGCGAGACCATCTTCACGGCGCATTACCTCGATGTCCTGAAGCGTGCGACCGACGACGTCTTCTTCATCCCCGGGGTGGCCCGCGAAACCGTGACCTCGTTGTGGACTTCCAACACGCGCTACCTGGAGATCACCGAGGAGGGGATCAAGGCCGGCGACGTAATCCCGGCAGTGTTCACCAGCGACGAGGCCGGCATGGCGCTGGTCCGCGGCAATGTGCTGAAGGCCAATCTGGTCGGCCGCCTGGTCGCCAATGATTTTTCGGCCGCGATGATCTCGGTCGAGCTTCAGGACATCGACCCCAACACCCGGCAACGGCTGAACTATTTCAATGTCGCCAAGCTGCTCGAGCAGAACATCAGGGCGAAATACGAAAAGGACGGCATCCGGGTTCACATCATCGGCTTTGCCAAGCTGATGGGCGACATCGCCGACGGCGCGACCAGCGTGGCAAAGTTCTTTGCCATCGCCTTCATCCTGACCGTCCTTATGCTGTTCATCTATTGCCGCTCGTGGCGGCTTACCATGGTGACCCTGTCGGCGTCGCTGTGCTCCCTGATCTGGCAATTCGGGGTGCTCGACTGGCTCGGCTTCGGGCTCGACCCGCTGGCGGTGCTGGTGCCTTTCCTGGTGTTCGCCATCGGCGTGTCCCATGGGGTCCAGCAGATCAACATGGTCGGCGCCGAAATCGCGGCGGGCAAAAGCCGCGAACAGGCCGCCCGCGATACCTTCTCGTTCCTGCTGGTGCCCGGATCGGTGGCCTTGTTCACCTGCCTCGCCGGGTTCGCCACCCTCTACCTCATCCCCATTGGCATGATCCGCGAACTGGCGATCACCGCGTCGATCGGCATCGGCCTCAAGGTCGTTTCCAACCTGATCATGCTGCCCCTGCTGGCCTCCTATATCGCGCCCGAAGGGGCCTATGCCCGGCAGGTCCAGGCGTCGATGGCGAAGCGCGAGAAGCTGTGGCCCTATGTCGCGCGCATCGCCAAGCCGCGCAACGCCCGGATCATGGTGATCGGCTGCGCGGTCCTGGCGGCGGGCGGCGTCTATGTCTCCAAGGACCTCCAGATCGGCGACGTCCATGCCGGCGCCGCGGAATTGCGGGCCAACAGCCGCTATAATCAGGACACCCAGTTCATCGTCGACAATTTCGACATCGGCGTGAACATCCTCAGCGTTATCGTCGAGGTCCCGGAGGGCTCCTGCGTCGAGCACAGATACATGGCGCTGCTCGACCGCTTCCAGTGGGAGATGGCCAACACGCCCGGGGTCCAGTCGGCCATCGGCCTGCCGCTCCTGGCCAAGACCGTGGCCGCCATGTGGCGCGAGGGCAATCTGAAATGGTACAGCCTGCCGCGCAACACCGCGGTGCTGGCCCAGGCAGTCGGCCCGATTCCGACCTCGACCATGACGCTCAACACGACCTGTACGGTCCTGCCGCTGGTGATCTTCACCAAGGACAGCAAGGCCTTGACGATCTCGACCGTGGTCGATGCCGTCAAGGCCTTCCGGGCCCGGCCGGAAAACCGCATGGCGGGGCTGAATATCCGCCTGGCCTCGGGCTCGATCGGGGTGACGGCCGCCACCAACGAAGTCGTGGCCAGCCAGGAAATACCCATGCTGCTGTGGGTTTACGGCGTGGTCATCATCCTGGTCCTGCTGACCTATCGGGAATGGCGGGGGAGCCTGTGCTGTGTCGTGCCGCTGGTCCTGTCGACGATCATCGGCAACATGTTCCTGACCTTGGCGCAGATCGGCCTGAAGATCTCGACCCTGCCGGTGCTGGCGATTGCGGTCGGCATCGGCGTCGACTACGGCATTTACGAGTACAACCGCATCCAACGCTACATGCGCATGGGCAAGTCGCCGTTCCAAGCCTATGAGCAGGCGCTCAAGGACGTCGGTTCCGCGACCATGTTCACCGGCTTCACCCTCGCCATCGGCGTCTCGACCTGGAGCTTTTCGGCCCTGAAGTTCCAGGCCGACATGGGCATGCTGCTGACCTTCATGTTCATGGTGAACATGATCGGCGCGGTTACCCTGCTGCCCGCCCTGATCACGGTGGTCCACCAATTGTTCCCGCGCCGCTATCCGCCGCTGTCCCAGGACGACCTGCGGCGGCTTCAACGCAGCATGCACCACTGACGGCGGTCAGCCTTTGGCGCGCCCGGTGATCGCCTGATCGAACACGGCGCGCAGGGGCACCCGTTCGGGGATCAGGGCGAGGGGGGCGGCCAGGTTGGTCAGGGCAGGCCATTCCGCCACCCCGAGGGCGGCATGTTCGGCGGCGCTGAGCGCGGATTGCAGCGTGTCGAGCCCGACCACCGGCTGAAGCATGCCGCCCGCGCGGGCGAGCGCCAGACGGGTGGCCGGCGCCGCCAGCCGACCCAGGGCGGCTGCCGCATCTGCCGCGGTCTCGTCACGCGCGACGATCGAGGCGAGTTCGATCCAGCCGACAGCGCCACGGCCGGCCAATG
>JAJFJE010000314.1 GCA_021774355.1 Alphaproteobacteria bacterium | reverse complement strand
CGCGGCCAAGGGCATCGAGGCCCGCACCCTCAAGCTGTTCGAGGTCTGCCGCCTGCGCGACGTGCCGATCGTCACCTTCATCAACAAGATGGACCGGGAGGCCCGGGACCCCTTCGAACTGATGGACGAGATCGAGAAGATGCTCGCCCTCGACGTGACCCCGGCGACCTGGCCGATCGGCATGGGCCGCGACTTCCATGGCTGCTACGACCTGATCCACGACCGGCTGATCCTGCTCGACCGCAGCACCGGCGGGCGCAAGCCGGAGAGCGAGGCGGTCGAAGGCCTGGACGATCCGCGCATCGACCAGCGCCTGCCGCCGGCGCTGGCCGCCCGCCTGCGCGAGGAGGTCGAGATGGTGCGCGGGCTGTGCCCGCCGTTCGACCGCGAGGCCTTCCTGGCCGGCCATTTGTCGCCGATCTTTTTCGGCTCGGCCCTGCGTTCCTTCGGCGTCGGCGAATTGCTGGCGGGCCTGGCCGAGATGGCGCCCAGCCCGCGGCCGGGCAAGGCCGCGACCCGCCTGGTCGCCCCGACCGAGCCCAAGGTCGCGGGCTTCGTGTTCAAGATCCAGGCCAATATGGACCCCAACCACCGCGACCGGGTGGCCTTCCTGCGCCTGGTATCGGGGCATTTCAAGCGCGGCATGAAGCTGAAGCATGTCCGTTCGGGCCGCCCGCTGGCGGTCAACAACCCGGTCTCCTTCCTGGCCGGCGACCGTTCGACCACCGACGAGGCCTGGGCCGGCGACATTCTGGGCATTCCCAATCACGGCACCTTGCGGATTGGCGACAGCCTCACCGAGGGCGAGGACCTGGCCTTCCTGGGCGTGCCCAGCTTTGCCCCGGAAATGCTCCGCCGGGTCCGCCTGGACGACCCGATGAAGGTCAAGCACCTGCGCCGGGCGCTCGACCAGCTGGCCGAGGAAGGCGCCTCCCAGGTGTTCCGCCGGCGGATCGGCGGCGATTACGTCGTCGGCGTGGTCGGCCCGTTGCAGTTCGAAGTCCTGAAAAGCCGTCTGCAGGCCGAATACGACCTGGATGTCGCGTTCGACCCGGCGCCGTTCGAATTGGCCCGCTGGGTCGATTCCGACGACCGCAAGGCGCTGGACGGGTTCATCTCGGCCGCCGGCCTCAACCTGGCCGAAGATCACGACGGCGCCCTGGTCTATCTGGCCCGCAATGCCTGGTATCTGCAGCGCGCCCAGGACGATTGGCCGGCGGTGCGTTTCCTCGCCACCCGCGAACAGATCACCAGCAGCGGCGCCCGGCTGACCGCCGCCGCCCAGGCGCCGTGAGCACGGCGCGCCGCCGCCTGCTGCCCCTGGACAGCCGCGCCTTGCGGCTGGAGACCATGGACCGTCTGGTCCTCAGGGGCCGGGCGGCGGACCCGCCGGGGCGGCCCAGGGGCACCGTGCTGCTGCTGACCGGGCGCAGCGAGTTCATCGAGAAATATGCCGAGACCATGGCCGATCTGGTCGATCGCGGCTTTGCCGTCAGGACCTTCGACTGGCGCGGCCAGGGCCTGTCGAGCCGGCTCCTGGCCGAGCGCCGGACCGGCCATGTCGGCCGCTTCGAGGATTATCTCGACGATCTCGACCTGATGATCACCACCTGTGGCGCCGAGGCGCCGGCCCCCCTGCTGGTCATGGCCCATTCCATGGGCGCCCATATCGCCCTGCGCTTCTGCGCCGACCGGCCGGCGGCGGCCGCGCGCATCACCCGGCTGGTGGCCCTGTCGCCGATGCTGCGCATCGTCACCCGGCCGGTGCCCTATGGCTTCGCCCGCCTGATCGCCTGGACGGCCTGCCGCCTGGGCCTTGCCACCACGGCCCTGCCCCTGCGCGACCCGGTCGAAGCAGCCGACAATCCCCTGACCAGCGATCCGTCGCGGGCCGAGGACCAGGCGTTTTTCGAACGCATCGCGCCCGAACTGGCCCTTGGCCCACCCAGTTGGGGCTGGCTCGACGCCGCCTTCCGGTCCTGTGCCCGGGTGCTTGCCCGCGGCCGCCTCGAGGCGATTCGGATCCCGATCCTGCTGGCGGTCGCCGGCACCGACCGGATCGTCGACCCGGCGACCACCCTGCAAGCGGCGGTGCGCCTGCCCGCCGCCGACTTCGTCGCGATCGACGAGGCACGGCACGAAATCCTCAAGGAACGAGACCCGATCCGGGCCCGCTTCTGGGCCGCCTTCGATGATTTTGTTGCGGAGATTCGCGCGGAAGTAGCTTAAACCCAGAGGCGCATCTGGTATTCTTCGGACAATAATCTGGAGATATCGGAGGGCGACCCATGGGACAGCGCGGTATCGTCTGGGCGGCACTGGCGCTGCTCGTGCCGCTGGCCGCAGGGTGCGCCGACGGGCAGACACCGCCTCCGAAACCGCTGGTCGAGACCCGCAGCCCGGACCAGACCGCCCGATTCGAGGCCGATAGTCAGGCCTTGTTGCCATGCCTGCGCAGCCAGCGCGGGGTCAAGGAGAGCTGCTCCGACGCCAACGGCGATCTGGCCGTCGTCACCGAAGCGGACAGCATCACCATCCGATGCCTGGTCGCGCCGCGATCGGCGATGGATGCCGCCGCCCCGCTGGCCTATGGGATGGGCGCCTACGGCGCCCTGACCGCCGCCCTGGTCGGCGGGCTGATCGACGCCGGCAACGGGCCGCGGGTGCCGGAATCGGCCTTTACCGCCAAGCTCCTGCAGGTCGCACCGGGGGTGACGGAGGCCCAGCTCTGGGCCAAGCCGGGCGAGCGGCGGAGTACCCGCCGGCTGGTCGCCCTGCGCACCGGCCTGACGGCCTGTGCCGGCGGCAGGGAGGCGGCCGTCCCGGCGGCTCCGGCGGCAGCCGCGGCGGCGGCCGGCCCGCGTCCGATCGTTTTGAACACCGCCCCGCCGCACCCTGCCGCAGCCGCGCCGACGGCACCTGCCGGCACCCCACGTCCGATCATCCTGAAAACCTATGCCACGCCGCCCGCGCCGGCGGGCAGCGCGGCGCCGATCACGAGCGCGCCGGCGGCAACGCCCGCCGTGGTCTATCCGGCGCCGCCACCGGAACCCGGCTGGCGCTGAGCCCCGCCACGGCGAATGAGCGGAATGAGGGTCATTCCGCTCATGCTCTAACGTGTTGAAATAACGCATTTTCAGATGGCGAACCGGAATCCGCTTCGCCTGAAAATGCCCTAGGGTGCGAGCACGCTGATGATCTCGGCATGCAGGCGGCGGTCGCCGCAGGCCAGGACCCGGCCACCCTGCTGGGCATCGCCGCCCTGCCAGTCGGTGACGATGCCGCCGGCACCCTGGACGATGGGGATCAGGGCCTGGATGTCATAGGGCTTGAGCCCGGCTTCGATCACCGCGTCGACATGGCCGGCGGCGACCATGGCATAGGCATAGCAGTCGCCGCCGAACCGGGTCAGCTGCGCCCGCGCCCGCACCCGGTCGAACGCCGCCAGGTCGGCGGCGCTGGGGAACAGGTCCGGGCCGGTGGTCATCAGCCGGGCCCCGTCCAGGGTCGGACAGGGACGGCAGCGGAGCGGCGCGCCGTTCAGGCTGGCGCCGTCCGGGGTGCCGAGGAAGCGCTCGCCTGTGAAGGGCTGGTCCATGATCCCGATGACTGGGGCGGTGCCGTCATTCAGGGCGATCAGCACCCCCCATAGGGGCAGGCCGGTGATGAAGGCGCGGGTGCCGTCGATCGGGTCGAGCACCCAGGTCAAAGGGCTGTCGCCGGTGCTGTGGCCATGCTCTTCGCCGAATATCCCGTGCGCGGGATAGGTCTTGGCGATCAGCGCGCGCATCGCGGTCTCGGCCGCCCGATCCGCCACCGTCACCGGATCGTAGCGCTGGCCGGCGGCGCTCTTGTCGTCGACCGCCGCCAGATTGCGGAAATGGGGCAGGATGGCGTCGCCGGCGCGGTCGGCCAGCCGGCCGGCAAAGACGGTCAGTTCGGCAATCGCGGCGGCGGTCAGGGCGGTCATGGCGCCGCACGCTACGGGACCACGGCAGCGACTGGCAAGCCCGGGTGGCCCGCGTGGGACGATTTGTGCTACCAGCAGGACCAGAGCGGACGGGAAACACGCATGGACACGACGGAACGTTTCGATCTGGTCGTGATCGGCGGCGGCATCAACGGCGCCGCCGTCGCACGCGACGCCATAGGGCGCGGCCTGTCGGTGTTCCTGGCCGAGGCCAGGGACTATGCCGGGGCGACCTCGTCGGCCTCGTCCAAGCTGATTCACGGCGGCCTGCGCTATCTGGAGCACGGCCAGTTCCGCCTGGTCCGGGAATCCCTGCGCGAGCGGGAGACCCTGATGCAGACGGCGCCCCATCTCGTCTATCCCCTGCGCTTCCTGATCCCGATTACCAAGGACCAGCCGCGGCCGGCCTGGATGGTCCGCCTGGGGCTGTTGCTCTATGACCGGCTGTCCGGGCGCCGGCTGCTGGCCCCGACCGGCGCCATGAGCCGGGCGGAAGCGGGCATGATCCCGCGCCTGCGCAAAGGCGATCTGCAGGCCGTCCTGCACTATCCCGATTGCTGGACCGATGATGCCCGGCTGACCCTGGAAACCCTGCTCGACGCCCGTGCCCGGGGCGCCGATATCGGCAATTACCGCGAGGTCACGGCCATCGCGGCGACGCCCGACGGGTTCAGCGTCGCTCTGGTCGAGGACGGCCGCGCCCGCACCGTCGCGGGGCGTTTCGTGGTCAATGCCGGTGGCCCCTTTGCGGCCCGGGTCCTGGAGACCGTCACCCCGGCAGCGGAGGAGGAGCCCCGCCGGCTGCGCCTGGTGCGCGGCAGCCACATCGTCGTGCCCATGCCCATGCCCCGGGAAAGCCGGGCCTTCACCCTGCAGAACAGCGATCGCCGGGTGGTCTTCGTGCTGCCCTGGCAGGAGCGCTTCCTGATCATCGGCACCACCGAGGTGCCCCATGACGGCGACCCGCGGGCGGCTCGCTGCTCGGCGGCAGAGCGGGACTACCTGATCGCCTGCTACCGGCGCTTCTTCGACCACGCCATCGGGCCGGACGACGTGGTCTGGTCGTGGGCGGGGGTGCGTCCGCTGGTCGACGACGGCACCGCCAATCCGACCGATGTCACCCGGGACTACGAACTTGTCACCCGCCGCCAGGGCGCCGGGGCCCTGATCACCGTCTATGGCGGCAAGATCACCACCCACCGCAAGCTGGGCGAATTGGTGATGGGCGAACTGGCCCGGACCGGCGCCATTCTGGGGCCGTCCTGGACGGCGACGGCGCCGTTGCACGGCGGCGCCCTGGGGCGCGACCGGCTGGCCCGGCTGGCCTCGGAAGGCCCCACCAGCATCCGGCCCGAGACCCGCCGGCGCTGGGTCTTCACCTATGGGTCCGAAACCCGTGCCCTGTACGACCTGGTGGCGCGCCAGCCGCACCTCGCGACCGAGTTCGTGCCGGGCATTCCCGAAGCCGAACTTTACTATGCGGTGACGGTCGAAGATGCCCGCCGCCCGGAAGACTTCCTGTTCCGCCGCACCAAGACGTTCGTCGGGCTGGACCGCGAGGGCCTGGACCAGGTCACCGCGTGGTTTGCCGCCAATGGCCGGCCGCTTGCCCCGGCCACGCCGTGAACCGGCTGGCCGACGCCCCCGCCGCCACCTGGCGGGCCATTGCCCTGGTGCTGACCGACATCGACGACACCCTGACCTGCAACGGCCGGCTGCCGGCCGCGGCCTACCAGGCGATGGAGCGGCTGGATCGGGCGGGCCTCGCCGTCGTGCCGGTCACCGGGCGACCCGCCGGCTGGTGCGATCTGATCGCCCGGGAATGGCCGGTTGCCGGGGTGATCGGGGAAAATGGCGCGTTCTATTTCTGCCGGGACGGCGACCGCCGGGGCATGATCCGGCGCTTCTGGAAGCCGCCGGACGAGCGCCAGGCCGACCGCCGCCGGCTCGACCACGTGCGCGACCGCATCCTGGCGGACATCCCCGGCGCTGCGGTGGCCGCCGACCAGTTCTGCCGGGTCACCGATTTGGCGATCGACATTGCCGAGGATGTCGCGCCCCTGGACGCCGGGGCAATCGACCGGGTCCTGGCCTGTTTCGCGGCTGCCGGCGCCCGCGCCAAGCTGAGTTCGATCCATGTCAATGGCTGGTTCGGGGCCTACGACAAGTTGGCCATGGCGCGCATTTTCGCCGCCGAGCGGCTGGCCCTCGATATCGAGGCCGACCGCGACCAGGTGGCCTTCATCGGCGATTCGCCCAATGACGCGCCGCTGTTCGGATATTTTCCCAACAGCGTCGGAGTCGCCGGGATCGCCGCCTTCGGCGCCCGGCTGGCCAGCCGGCCCACCTGGGTCAGCCAGGGTGGCGGCGGCGCCGGCTTTGTCGAACTGGCCGAGGCCCTGCTGGCGGCGCGCTGAGCCCCAGGCCCGGCGGAACGCCCCTGCCGGCGGCGGGGTTCAGGCCCGGACGCGCCGCGGCATCTCGTCCAGCACGTCGCTGTCCGTCGCCGTCACGGCCCGCAACAAGGCCAGCACCGAATGCCGCTGGCTGGCATCCAGCACGCCGGCCAGGCGCATGATCTCGCCGCACTCGCGGACCGAATTCGGTTCCAGGGGTTCGAGTTCGGACCCATGCGCGCTCTCCGCTTCGGCGCTGGCGGCAACTTGTGCCGCCGTCGGGTCGAGGCCGTCGAAGAAATAGGACACCGGCACGTCCAGCGCCTCGGCCAGCAGAAACAGCCGGCCGGCCGAGATCTTGGCGCCGCCCGTCTCGTATTTCTGGATCTGCTGGAACTTCAGCCCGATGGCCCGCGCCAGCTTGTCCTGGGACAGGCCGAGAAGCCAGCGGCGTTCGCGAATGCGGCGGCCGACAAATACGTCCATCTGGGTCATTGCCATGGTTTGACACTCAACAAGGGGCAATTTCAATTATTGTGACAGTAAGAATCGCGTTTGGAAAGCCAGCAGATGCTGCGCCGGGCGCGGCGGTACCCGCCCGGCGAGCAATGTGGTCATGCGCTAACCGCAGCCCGAGCGAGTCGCTTCCGCGTATTGGGATCGAGATAGCGTTTGCGCAGACGCACCGAGCGGGGGGTGACCTCGACCAGGTCGTCGTCGGCAATATAGGCGATGGCCTGTTCCAGACCCATGCGCCGGGGCGGGGTCAGGCGCACCGCCTCGTCCTTCGAAGTGGTGCGGATATTGGTCAACTGCTTGCCCTTCAGCGGATTGACCTCGAGATCATTGTCCCTGGTGTGCTCGCCGATCACCATGCCCTCATAGACCTTGACCCCGGGGTCGATGAACATCGGCCCGCGATCCTCGAGATTCCACAGCGCATAGGCGACCGCTTCGCCCGCCGCATTGGCGATCAGGACGCCGTTGCGCCGGCCGGGAATCGGCCCCTTGAACGGGGCATAGTCGTGAAACAGGCGGTTCATCTGGCCGGTGCCGCGGGTATCGGTTAGGAACTCGCCGTGATAGCCGATCAGGCCGCGCGACGGGCAGTGGAAGACCAGCCGGGTCTTGCCGCCGCCGGACGGGCGCATGTCCTTAAGCTCGCCCTTCCGGGTCGAGACCTTCTCGACGACGATACCGGTGAATTCGTCGTCGACGTCGATGACCACTTCCTCGATCGGCTCGAAGCGCTGCCCGTCCCGCTCGATGAACAGCACGCGCGGCCGGCTGATCGACAATTCGAAGCCGTCCCGGCGCATCTGCTCGATCAGGATGCCGAGCTGCAACTCGCCCCGGCCGGCGACTTCGAAGGCGTCGCCGCCGGCGGTGTCGGTGACCCGGATCGCGACATTGCCTTCGGCCTCGCGCATCAGCCTTTCACGGATCACCCGGGACTGCACCTTGGACCCCTCGGTCCCGGCCAGGGGCGAATCATTGATCGAAAAGGTCATGGCAAGGGTCGGCGGATCGATCGGCTGGGCCTTGAGCGGCTGCTCGATCTCGAGGGCGCACAAGGTATCGGCCACGGTCGCCTGGGTCAGGCCGGCAATCGCGACAATGTCCCCGGCCAAGGCCTCATCCACCGGCACCCGTTCGATGCCGCGGAACGACAACAGCTTGGACAGGCGGCCCTGCTCGATGATCTGGCCGTCGGTGCCCAGGGCCTTCAGGCTCATGTTCTGGCGGGCCACGCCGGTTTCGATGCGGCCGGTCAGGATGCGCCCGAGATAGGGATCGCTCTCCAGCGTGGTCGCCAGCATGGTGAAGGGCTCGGCGGTACGGCCGATGACCGCCGGGGCCGGAACATGCGCCAGGATCAGGTCGAACAGCGGGCTCAGGGTTTCGCGCGGCTGGTCCAGTTCCTGGACCGCCCAGCCTTGCTTGCCCGAGGCGTAGAGCACCGGAAAATCGAGCTGGGCCGAATCGGCATCGAGCGCCGAGAACAGGTCGAAGACCTCGTTCAGCACCTCGTCCGGGCGGGCGTCCGGGCGGTCGATCTTGTTGATCAGGACGATCGGCCGCAGCCCCAGGCGCAGCGCCTTGCCGGTGACGAACTTGGTCTGCGGCAACGGCCCTTCGGCGGCGTCGACCAGCACGACGACGCCATCGACCATGGACAGGATCCGCTCGACCTCGCCGCCGAAATCGGCGTGGCCCGGCGTGTCGACGATGTTGATGCGGTGATCGTGCCACTGCACCGAGGTGCATTTGGCCAGAATGGTGATCCCACGCTCCCGTTCCAGGTCGTTGGAATCCATGACCCTTTCGGCAACCTGCTGATTGACCCGGAAGGTTCCGGACTGGCGCAGCAACTGATCGACAAGGGTGGTCTTGCCATGGTCGACATGGGCGATGATGGCAATATTACGGATATCCATGAATCCTGTTCCGGGTGACAGCGGCATTTTTGCGGCGGCGCAGTATAGCCAGTCTCTCTAAAGGGGCAATGAAAGCCGCCGCATGGCTGACCGTCGATTGTGGTGTTATTGCGGCGCGTATTACCGCAGTTCGATGTCGCCGGCCCCCGGGACCCTCTGGATCGCCTGGCGTTCGCGGCGCAAGCGCCGCCAACTGTCGCCGCCCCAATGGACGGCGCGGGCAAACAGATGGGGGCCGCGCGCCGGCCCGGGCGCGGGGCTGGCGGCCTGCTCGGGCGGCGGGACGATGCGCCGCCGCCAGGTACTGGCATAGAGAAAGACCAGGATGCACAGCCCGGCCACCGCGCCCCAGCGGGTGGCCCCGCCCCAGACCTCTTCGAAGCGTTCGATCCGCGCCCCCGACGGCGCCGCTTTGGCGTAACCGACCACGACATGGTCGTCGACGGCATAACGGCCAGCAGGCACGTTGAGGTCGACAAATTCCACGGTGACCGCATCGCCGGTCACGAACAGGACCCGCGGCCGTCCCGCCTCCAGGGCGATCACCCGGCCCTCGCCCCGCGGAAAGCGGTTAAGACTGTCGACCACGCCGCTGTAGTTCTCCCAGGCGACCGCGGTCGCCCCGGCGGCCAGGCCGAACAGCGCCACCCGCAAGGCCAGGGGCACCCGCATCCGGCTCTGGCGGTCGGGACCCGCGGTCAGCATCATGGCGATGCCGACGGCGATCGCGCCCAGGCCGCCGAGCACCCGGAACACCGGCCCCGACCACAGCGCGGCCAATTCGTTGATTCGCGCCTGCTCGGGCTGGCCGCGCGGCAGGATCAGCCGGACCGGGGCGCCGACCGCCCGCTCGGCCAGGGGATGGGGTCCGTCGCGCAGTTCGATCGGGGACTGGTCGGGGCGGCGCATGCCGATCACGGTGACCACGCCGGCGCCCTCGGGGCCGGGCTCCAGGCGCAGCACCTGGCCGGTGGCCTCTTCGCCGTCGGCCACCAGGGTGAAGGTGGCGATGCCGTCGGACAGGCCCGCGGCGACCAGCCACAGGCCGCCCAGCAACAGCACCAAACCCCCTGCCCGCACAACCCAATGCATCACGCCTCACCCGTTTCCGCGCCCGGCGTCCCGCTTGCGGATTGAACCGCAGGTTCGGTTGGGCCACCGTGGCCGTTCAGGATACACCATCCGGGGACGGACGTGCCATGCAGGCCATGCTGGTTCATGAACTCGGCCTGGGGCCCGAAGCGATGACCCTGACCGAAGCGCCCGACCCGGTGGCCGGCGCGGGGGAGGTCGTGGTCGCGGTCGAGGCCGCCGGGGTCAATTTCGCCGACGGGCTGATGCTCGCCGGGCGCTATCAGAGCCAGCCGGCCCTGCCCTTTGCCCCGGGGCTGGAGGTGGCCGGGCGGATCGCGGCGGTGGGCCCGGGCGTCACCGGCCTCGCGGTCGGCATGGATGTGCTGGCCCTGCCCGGCCATGGCGGCTATGCCAGCCATGTTGTGGTCCCGGCCGCCCGGGTGGTGCGCCGCCCCGCGGCCATGCCCGCCGTGGTCGCCGCGGGCTTTGCCGTGGCCTATGGCACGGGGCACCTGGCCCTGGTCCACCGGGCCCGGCTGAAACCGGGCGAGACCCTGCTGGTGCTGGGGGCCGCCGGCGGCGTCGGCCTGACGGCGGTGGAACTGGGCGCGGTGCTGGGCGCCCGGGTGATCGCGGTGGCCCAGGGCCCGGCCAAGCTGGCCCTGGCCGCGGCCCAAGGCGCCGCGATCCTGATCGACGCGGATGTCCCGGACCTCAAGGCAGCCCTGCTCGAAGCGACCGGGGGCCGGGGCGTCGACGTCATCTACGATCCGGTGGGCGGGAGCCTGTTCGACCAGGCCCTGAAGGCGGCGGCCTTCGAGGCCCGGGCCCTGGTGATCGGCTTCGCCAGCGGCACGGTGCCGCAGATCGCCGCCAACCGCCTGCTGGTCAAGAATGTCGACGTCATCGGCTTCTGGTGGGGCGCCTATGCCGACAAGGCGCCGGCGGCCCTGGCCGCCTCGCTGGACGCGCTGATCGCCTTGTGGGGCCAGGGCCGCCTGGCGCTCCATGTTTCCGAGACCTGGCCCCTGGCCGCGGCGGGCAAGGCCCTGGCCGCGGTTCAGGGCCGCCGGTCGACCGGCAAGGTCGTCCTGACCGTGGCGCAGGAGGCTTAGCCCACCGGCACCCGGGGGCGATAGGGGACGAGCACGGGCGGGTCGCGATCGGAAGGCTCGGGCCAGGCCCGATGGAAGGGCGCCAGATCGTGGAGAAACAGGTCGGTCGTCGCCTCCCAGGTGAAGCCCAGGGCGTGGTTGCGGCAGGCTGTGGGTGACAGGGCCAGCGCCGCCCTGGCGGCGGCCGCGAGATCGGGGCCGGTGACCCCGACCGCCGGGGTCAGGACGTCGATCGGGCCGGGCACCGGAAAGGCCGCCACGGGCACGCCGCAGGCCAGCGCCTCCAGGATCACCAGGCCGAACGTGTCGGTCAGGGACGGAAAAACGAACACGTCGGCGGCCTGGAAATGACGCACCAGGTCCTCGCCGTGGCGGGCCCCGACAAACACCGCCTCGGGATGGCGGGCGCGCAGCCGGGCCATGGCCGGACCATCCCCGACCACCAGCTTGGTGCCCTCCCAGGGAATGTTCAGAAACGCCTCGACATTCTTCTCCACGGCCAGGCGGCCGACACAGGCGGCCACCGGCCGGCGCAGGCCGGCCAGGGCGGCCGGCAGGGCATGACGGCCGGCCGCCGGCACGAAGCGCGACAGATCGACGCCCCGGGTCCAGGGCCGCAGATTGGCGAAGCCCCGGGCGGCCAGGGCCTCGCGGATCGAGCGGGTCGCCACCATCACCCCGGCCGAGGGGCGGTGGAAGCGACGCATCACCGCATAGGACAGGGCCAGCGGAACGCCCAGGCGGGGCCGCAAATATTCCGGGAACCGGGTGTGATAGGCGGTGGTGAAGGGAATGCCGTGGCGCAGGCACCAGCGCCGGGCGGCCCAGCCCAGGGGTCCTTCGGTCGCCAGATGGATGCAGTCGGGGCGGAACGCCTCGATCATGCGCGCCAGCCGGCGGCCCGGCATCAGAGCCAGGCGGATTTCCGGATAGCTGGGCATGGCCATGGTGGGAAAGGCGTCGGGGCTGACCACGCCGACCACATGGCCCCGGCGGGCGGCTTCCCGGGCCAGGGTGTCAAGGGTGCGCACGACGCCATTGACCTGGGGCTTCCAGGCATCTGTGACGATCAGGATCCGCAGCAACCGGACAGACTCCGGCTGTGCGAGGCCGCCGGTCGCGGCAAGACAGGCAGCGCTGCTCATGGGGCGGTCGCAAACTCCGGCTCGGCCGGGGCGGCATGGCGACCGCGCTCATATTCCGGGGCCCAGTGCAGGATTTCCAGACCACCGTCGAGATGTTCGACCAGGGCCGTGCAGCTCTCCACCCAGTCGCCGTCGTTGCAATAGTCGATACCGTCGATCTGGCGCTGTTCGGCGTGATGGATGTGGCCGCAGATCACGCCGTCGACGGTGCGCCGCCGGGCCTCTTCGGCGACCGCGTGCTCGAAGCGGGAAATATATTCGACCGCATTCTTGACCTTGTACTTCAGATAGGCCGACAGCGACCAATAGGGATAGCCCAGGCGCTGGCGGATGGCATTGAACCAATGGCTGACGGTCAGCGCCGCGCCATAGGCCCGGTCGCCCAGATGGGCCAGCCAGCGGGCATATTTCACCACCCCGTCAAAGGCGTCGCCGTGGAGCACCAGGTAGCGGCGGCCATCGGCCATGGTGTGGATCGCCTCCATCGCCACGGCCACGCCGCCGAACTGCAGCCCGACATAGTCGCGCGCCGCCTCGTCGTGATTGCCGGGGATATAGATCACCCGGGTGCCCTTGCGCGCCTTGCGCAGCACCTTCTGGATCACGTCATTGTGGCTCTGGGCCCAGAACCAGGCGCGTTTCAGGCGCCAGCCGTCGATGATGTCGCCGACCAGGTAGAGATAGTCCGATTCGGTGTGCTTCAGGAAATCGAGCAGCATCTCGGCCTGGCAGCCGCGGGTCCCGAGATGAATGTCGGAGACGAAAATAGCCCGGTAGCGGCGCCGGTCGCCACCCCGCTCGTCGTCGCCCCGCTCGTCGGCGGACTCGTTGGATGACAGGCTTGCAAGGGTTGATTCGACCAGGCGTCCAGGGCCAGGCTTGCGGCGGCGCCGGCTACGGTCAAAGCTCTCTGGTGAGCTGGCCACTGTAACCAAAACGAAATACTCCCGTCACATCGTGGTAATATTCTTGTATGTCCAAGAATAGATAACACAATATCTTGTTGATACAAATAGAACTCTCCCGCTTCTATTCAGTCCGCGCCGGTTCCCCGACGTTTTTCCGGTGGACTGCGGCCCGATCGTCACAGCGACGACGAGCCGCTTCCGACGCCCGACGACGCGCAACATGGCCGGCCGCCGGCCGCTATGCTGCGCAACAAAACGGGACGGCGGGGCGAGGCCACGCGCAGCGCGGGATTTGCCGGTTGAAATATCTGCAAAAGCCGACAATGATGCCATTCCTTCGCTTGTGCAGCATATTCACCACTTCGAATAACTCTTTTTGATCAATGCGTTAGAAAAAAGAAAGATATTTCGTCAGATTTTCCTCTTTCCATTGCCGCGCTGCGATGACATATTGTGCACCGCGGCATCGCCCGATGCCGCTGCCCTTCCTGGGCGTTTCCTCCCTAGACTTGGGCCACTCCACTTCGGTGCGAGTGGCCCCTTTTTTTGGCGCTTGCGGCTTTTGCCGCGTGCCGCGGGCGGTCAGGGCACCAGGCGGCGCTGCATCAGCACGACATCCAGCCAGCGGCCGAATTTGAAGCCGACTGCTTCGAAGCGGCCGACCATCACGAAGCCGTGGCGCCGGTGCAGGGCGATCGAGGCCTGGTTCGCGCTATCGCCGATAATTGCCAGGACCTCGCGGAAGCCGCCGCCGGCGCAGCCCGCCATCAGCGCGTCCAAAAGCTGCCCGCCAATGCCCTGCCCGCAAGCCTCGGGGGCCAGGTAGATCGAATCCTCGACCGTATAGCGATAGGCGCTGCGGCTACGGAACGGGCCGGCATAGGCATAGCCCAGCACACCGCCACGCCGTTCGGCGACCAGGAAGGGAAAGCCGCCGGCGGCCAGCGCGTCGAATCGCCGCGTCATCTCCGCCAGATCCGGTACCGTTTCCTCGAAACTGGCCGTACCGGTCATCACATGGTGGCCATAGATCCGGTGGATCGCCGGGAGGTCGCCGCGCCCGGCCGGACGGACGGCGAGGGCGGTCACGGCACCGCGGGCGCGGGCCAGCGCAGGGCGATCAGGGCCTCGAGCAGGGCGGCCATGTCGGCGGCCACCCGGGTAAAGCCGAAATGGGGCTCGATACGGGCCTCGTCCATATAGAGCGAGCGGTTGATCTCGATCTGCAGGGCGTGGCGGGCCCGTTGCGGCCGGCCATAGTGATGGGTGATGTACCCCCCGGCATAGGGGTCGTTGCGCGCCACGCGATAGCCGCGGTCGCGCAACACGGTCTCGGCGCAGGCGACGATCACCGGGTCGCAACTCATGCCGAAGCGGTCGCCCAGGACAATATCGGGCCGGCCGCGCCCGGCATCCTGCTCGCCCGGGCCGCCGACCGACGGCATCGAGTGGCAATCGAGCAGCAGGGCCCGGCCATGGGCGTCCTGGGCCGCCGCCAGGCAGCGCTCGACCGCCTCGTGATAGGGCCGGTAGCAGCGCGCGATGCGCCGCTCGGCCTCGGCGAAGGTCAGCTTGTCGCGATAGATCTCGGCGCCGTCGGC
>JAJFJE010000313.1 GCA_021774355.1 Alphaproteobacteria bacterium | reverse complement strand
TCACCTCCAACCATGCCGGCGGCATCCTGGGCGGCATCTCGACCGGCCAGGCGGTGGTCGCGCGCTTTGCCGTCAAGCCGACCTCGTCGATCCTGACCCCGCGCAAGACGGTCACGCGCGCCGGCCAGGAGACCGACATCGTCACCAAGGGCCGCCACGATCCGTGCGTCGGGATCCGCGCCGTGCCGGTCGGCGAGGCCATGCTGGCCTGCGTCCTGGCGGACCACCAGCTACGCCACCGGGCGCAGAACGGCTAGGCGACCAGTTCGGCCAGGCTGGTTTCGAGCAGGTCGAGGCCCTCCTGGACCAGGGCGTCGCTGGCGACCAGGGGCACCAGCAGGCGGATGACATTGGCCCGGCTGCCGCAGGACAGCAGCACCAGGCCGTTCCTGGCCGCCGTCTGCACCAGGCGCCGGGTCAGCGCCGGGTCGGGTGCCCGGCTGGTCCGGTCCGTGACCAGTTCCATCGCCACCATCGCACCCAGGCCGCGGACCTCGCCGATACAGGAAAAGCTGTTGCGCTGGGCCATGGCCTGGAGCCGCGTCGTCATGGCCTGGCCGATCGTCTGGGCGCGGGCGATCAACCCTTCCGCCGCGATCACGTCGATCACCGCCAGGGCCGCGGCGCAGCTCAGGGGCGGGCCGCCAAAGGTCCCGCCCAGCCCGCCGGGCGCGGCGACTTCCATGAGGCGCTTCTTGCCGGTCACGGCGGCCAGGGGAAAGCCGCCACCCAGGGCCTTGGCCGTGGTCATCAGGTCCGGTTCGACCCCGGCATGTTCGATCGCGAACATCCGGCCGGTGCGGGCGAAGCCGGTCTGGATCTCGTCGACGATCAGCACGATGCCGTGGGCGTCGCACAGCTGGCGCAGGGCCTGCAGAAAGGCCGGCGGGGCGACGACGAAGCCGCCTTCGCCCTGGACCGGCTCGACGATGATCGCGGCCACCCGCGACGGCTCGATATCCGCCCGGAACAGAAGGTCGAGGCCGGCCAAGGCCTGCTCGACACTGACCCCGTGGAAGGCATTGGGAAAGGGTGCGTGATAGATGTCGCCCGGGAACGGACCGAAGCCCGCCTTGTAGGGGGCGACCTTGCCGGTCAGTGCCATGCCCATCATGGTGCGGCCGTGAAAGCCGCCGGCAAAGGCGATGATGCCCGGCCGTCCGGTCGCCGCCCGGGCGATCTTGACGGCATTCTCCACCGCTTCGGCGCCGGTGGTCAGGAAGATCGTCTGCTTGGGCTCGGTGCCCGGGACCAGGGCGTTCAGCCGTTCCGCCAAGGTCACGTAATCGGCATAGGGGGTGACCTGGAAGGCGGTGTGGGTGAACCGCCCCAACTGGGCCGATACCGCCGCGATGATCCGCGGGTGGCTGTGCCCGGTGTTGACCACCGCGATGCCGCTGCCGAAATCGATGTAGCGCTTGCCCTCGACATCCCACAGTTCGGCGCCCTGGGCGCGCTCGATGAACAGCGGCAGGGCGTTGGCGACGCCCCGGGGCACGGCGGCGTCCCGGCGGGCCTGCAACCCGGCATTGGTCGGCGGCATGGTGTGCTCCTCGGCGCTCCGGTTGGGGTTACGCGATGCCGCCCAGGCAGAGATATTTGATTTCCATGAAGTCCTCGAGGCCGTATTTCGAGCCCTCGCGGCCGATGCCCGATTCCTTGACCCCGCCGAACGGCGCGACCTCGGTCGAGATGATGCCCTCGTTGATGCCGACAATGCCATAGTCGAGGCCTTCGGCCACCCGCCAGACCCGGCCGATGTCGCGGCCGTAGAAATAGGCGGCCAGGCCGAACTCGGTGTCGTTGGCCAGGGCGATCGCCTGGTCTTCCGTGTCGAACCGGTAGAGCGGCGCCACGGGGCCAAAAATCTCCTCGCGGAAACAGGCCATCTGGGGGTTGGCGTCGAGCAGGATGGTCGGTTCGTAGAAGGTGCCGCCCAGGCTGTGGCGCTTGCCGCCGGTCAGCACCCGGGCGCCCTTGGTCACGGCGTCCTGGACCAGCCGGTCGACCTTGTCGATCGCTTCGTGATTGATCAGCGGGCCCTGGTTGACGCCGTCGCCGGTGCCCTCGCCCACCTTGAAAGTGTCGACGGCGGCCTTCAGCCGTTCGGCAAACGCGTCATAGACCGAGTCCTGGACCAGCAGCCGGTTGGCGCAGACGCAGGTCTGGCCGGCATTGCGGTATTTCGAGGCCACGGCGCCGATCACGGCGGCATCGAGGTCGGCGTCGTCGAATACGATAAAGGGAGCGTTGCCGCCCAGTTCCAGGCCCAGCTTCTTGACCGTGCCGGCGCATTGCCGCATCAGGATCTTGCCGACCTCGGTCGAGCCCGTGAAGGACAGCTTGCGGACGATCGGATTGGCGGTCATCTCGCCGCCCACGGCCGGCGCGTCGTCGGTCGTCACGACGTTGAAAATCCCGGCCGGCAAGCCGGCCCGCTGGCCGAGTTCCGCCAGCGCCAGGGCGCAGAGCGGGGTCTCGGCCGCCGGCTTGACCACCACGCTGCAACCCGCCGCCAGGGCCGGGGCGCATTTTCGGGTGATCATCGCGATGGGGAAGTTCCACGGCGTGATTGCCGCGACCACGCCGATCGGCTGCTTGATGACGATGATCCGGGCATCGGCCTTGTGGCCGGGAATGACGTCGCCATAGGCCCGCTTGCCCTCCTCGGCGAACCACTCGACGAAGCTGGCGCCATAGGCGACCTCGCCCCGGGCCTCGGCCAGGGGCTTGCCCTGTTCGGCCGTCATCAGGCGCGCCAGGTCTTCCTGGTTGGCCATGATCAGCTCGAACCACCGGCGCAGCACGGCGGCGCGCTCCTTGGCCGTCTTCTTCGCCCAGGGGCCCATGGCGGCCTGAGCGGCTTCCAGCGCGGCGCGGGTCTCCGCGGCTCCCAGATCGGCGACGCGCGCGAGTTCGGCACCGGTCGCGGGATTGGTGACGGCGAAGCGGGCGCCGCTCGCGGCGGCCGTCCACCGACCATTGACGAAGGCCTGGTCGCGCAGCAGGGCGGCATCGGCAAGCAGGGACATGGCAAACCTCTCGTCCGTCGATGGGACGGCGAGCATAAACCGCCCGCGCCCCGGCGGAACGCCCAATCTGGTTATGGCAGGGTCGCTGGCCGCTCCTGATCAGGGCATCGAGTGGCGCTGGGAGATCACCGCCTCGCGTCCCGCCAGGGGGTGGCCGAAGCGGGCGAAACCGCCGGCCCAACTCGGCTGCAACTCGGCATAGGGGCGGTTGGCAGACTCGCCCAGGGCCGGGCGCGCCGCTTCGAGGCGGGGCAGCAGATTGGCGATGGCCAGGTCCATGCCGGCCCGGGAATAGAACTGCCCGTTGGTCTGGGTGCGGTGCATGACGACATTGTAGAAGGCATCGAACAATTCGGCATCGGCCGGCTGGCGATAGGTCCAGAAGGCGTCGAGCGAGCCCTGGAAGCACAGGCCCGGCAGGCCGTAGATGACCCGGCCGGTGGCCTTCAGGGGCTTCAGGCGCTGCAGGACGTTGACCCCGGCGGTGCTGTTGACCGTGATCGCAGACTGGCAATGGTTGATCAGGGTCGGCAGATGGCCGCCATCGATGAACAGCACCCGCCCGCCAATGCCGAGCTTGCGCTTCAAGGCCTTGACCTGATGTTCGAAACGCATCCCGCCAGTGTCCAGCGGATGGGTCTTGAACACCAGAACCATGTCCTTGGGGGCCTTGTTCTTGAACGAGGTCGCAACTTCCTCGATGAAATTGGCCAGCGACCCATAGGGCGAGTGCACCAGGATCTGCTTGTCGGATTCCAGCTGGAGCAGCACCAGGACATAGGGCCGGCCGCTTGCGATCAGCCGCGACTGGCGACGGACCGCCCGGCGGCGCAGGGCCGGCATCCGAATCAGCCGCTTGATCCACACAAAGGCCTGGCCGATGCAATCGTCCCGGCGGTGATGCTGGTAGCGCCGGAAGCGCGGGCGCAGCAGGCCGATGAACAGGTAGTGCAGGAAGGTGCGCAGGAACAGGGTGAAGGGTGCCCCGCGGACCAGCTCATGGGGCGGCGGCGGCAGATCCGCCTCGGGGGCGTTACGGAACCCCTGGGCGGTGCGCGGCAGGGCGGAAAAGCCGTTGGTGCCACCGCGTTCCAGGGTGATCCAGTGGGGCCTGATATAGCCCTCTTCCAGGACCTGGAGGGCGATCCGCGGGTGGTGCTGGCGCAGGGTGGCGATCGCCGCCGCATGCAGCGGCCGGCAGTCGCCGAACAAGATCAGGTCGGTGATCCCGTGGCGAACCACCAGATCAAGCAGGAATGCGGGCCATTCTGCCGCGCCGCCACGAAATGATATGGCACCGCCGAAGGCCCAGTCAAACCAGTCACCGCCATTGAAATTGACCCGTACGACCCGGTGTCCACGCTCTGTAAGCGTGTCCCCGAGCTTACGGAAAAACGGCCCGATTGGGCCTTGGAGAAAGAGAAAACACCTTTGGGGCGCGCCATAGATCATGTCGAAGCCTGTCTACACATGTCGGTCCAGGGCGTCGCCGTCCCGTCGACCGCCCCCTCGCAACGTCAGGCCAAACCGGGTTCTGCTTATTATTTTGGCACATTCTAGCCACGAAGCAGGCCTGGCCGCCAGCATTCCGTGGTGCAGCATAGATCGAAGTCGCCGTCTCTGCCGCCGCTATGGCGCAGATCGCCTCATTTTTGCGGTGCATTCAAGCCCAAAATGGGATTATCGCCCGTCAGGCGTCGTCCATCTTGAGGGCAGCAATGAAGGCTTCCTGGGGAATTTCCACATTGCCGACATTGCGCATGCGCTTCTTGCCCGCCTTCTGCTTGTCCAGCAGCTTGCGTTTGCGGCTGACGTCGCCGCCATAGCACTTGGCCAGCACGTCCTTGCGCAGGGCCTTGACCGTCTCGCGCGCGATGATCCGGCCGCCGATCGCCGCCTGGATGGCGATCTGGAACATCTGCCTGGGTATCAGGTCTTTCAGCCGCTCGCATAATTGGCGACCGCGGGCTTCGGCGCGGGCGCGATGGACGATGGTGGCGAGCGCGTCGACCGGCTCGGCATTGACCAGGATCGACATCTTGACCAGATCCTCTTCGGCATAGCCATCGAGGTGATAGTCGAACGAGGCATAGCCGCGGCTGACCGATTTCAGTCGATCGTAGAAGTCGAACACCACTTCGGCCAAAGGCAGGCGATAGACCACCATGGCCCGGGCCCCGGCATAGGTCAGTTCGACCTGCTGCCCGCGGCGCTCCTGGCAGAGTTTCAGAATGTCGCCCAGATAGCTGTCCGGCACGAAGATCGTCGCCTTGATCCAAGGCTCCTCGATCATGGCGATCTTGACCGGGTCCGGCATATCGGCCGGATTATGCATTTCGCGCAGCGTGCCGTCGGTCATGTGGACCCGGTAAACCACGCTGGGGGCGGTGGTGATCAGGTCGAGATTGAATTCCCGCTCCAGCCGCTCCTGGATGATCTCCAGGTGCAGCAGGCCGAGAAATCCGCAGCGGAAGCCGAGGCCCAGGGCGACCGAAGTCTCCATCTCGAACTCGAACGAGGCATCGTTCAGGCGCAGCTTGCCCAGGCTGTCGCGCAGCGTATCGAAATCGGCCGCGTCGGTCGGGAACAGGCCGCAAAAGACCACCGGAACGCTGGGCTTGAAGCCTGCCAGGGGCTGTTCCGCCGGGCGCTTGTCGTCGGTGATGGTGTCGCCGACCGAGGTCTCGGCGACCTCCTTGATGGCCGCCGTGATGAACCCGATCTCGCCCGGACCCAGGCTGTCCACGGCAACTTTCTTGGGCGTGAAGACGCCGACGCGTTCGACCAGGTGGCTGCGGTTGGCGGCCATCATCTTGACCTTCTGGCCGCGCTTCAGGACGCCGTCGACCACCCGCACCAGGATCACCACGCCCAGATAGGCGTCGTACCAGCTGTCGACCAGCAGCGCTTTCAGCGGCGCCTCGGCATCGCCTTTGGGCGGCGGCAGGCGGCCGACGATGGCCTCCAGAACGTCCCCAATACCAAGCCCCGTTTTGGCGGATATCAGCACCGCTTCCGAGGCATCCAATCCGATAACATCCTCGATCTGGGCGCGAATCCGCTCGGGCTCGGCGGCGGGCAGGTCGATTTTGTTCAGCACCGGCACGATTTCGTGGCCGGCATCGAGCGCCTGGTAGACGTTGGCAAGGGTCTGGGCCTCGACCCCCTGGCTGGCATCGACCACCAGGAGCGAGCCTTCGCAGGCCGCCAGCGACCGCGAGACCTCATAGGCGAAATCGACATGGCCGGGCGTGTCCATCAGGTTGAGGACATAGCGCCGGCCGTCCCGGGCCTGGTAGGACAGGCGCACGGTCTGGGCCTTGATGGTGATGCCCCGTTCCCGCTCGATATCCATTGAATCGAGCACCTGCTCCTTCATTTCCCGGTCGGCCAGCCCGCCGCAGCTCTGGATCAGCCGGTCGGCCAGGGTCGACTTGCCATGGTCGATATGGGCGACGATCGCGAAGTTGCGGATATGGGCCAGGTCGCTCATCAGGTCCTCAAGCGTGCGCCCGTCGCCTTGGCGGCGGCGGCGACGATCCGGGCCGAGATGGCCTCGATCTCGGCTTCGGTCAGGGTCCGTTCGGCGGGGGCCAGGCGCACCGCCAGGGCCAGGGACACCTCGCCCTCGGCCACCCCGGTCCCCTGGTAGCGGTCGAACACCGTAACTGCGGCGATCAGCGACTTATCGACCGCGCGGATTGCCCGCACCAGCTTGTCGGCGGCAACATCCTCGGCCATCAGGAAGGCGAAGTCGCGCTCGACGGCCGGCAGGTCGCTGAGCGCCAGCGGCGGCCGTTCCCGGGTGGCCCGGGGCTTGGGCGCGGGCAGGGCGCCGAGATAGGCCTCGAACACGGCGACCGGGCCGTCCAGGTCGAACAGCCGCGCGACCCGGGGATGGAGCGTCCCGAAACAGCCCAGCACGGTCTTCGGCCCCAGGCGCACCATGCCGCCCTGGCCGGGATGCAGCCAGGGCGGCAGCCCGTCGGGCGACACCGTGGCGCTGTCCAGCGGCACATTGGCCTCGGCCAGCACCGCAAACAGGTCGGCCTTGACGTCGAACGGGTCGACCGGCCGCCGGGTCTTCTGCCAGTGGCGCGGGGTGGTGGCGCCGGCGCGCAGGCCCGCCGCGACGCTCGTCTGGTCGCCCGGGCCGACGCCCCGATAGACGGCTGCAACCTCGAACAGGGCGATGTCGCGCGTCCCCCGGGCCGCGTTGCGGGCCGCCGCGGCAGCCAGGCTCGGCACCAGGGACGGCCGCATCACCGCCAGTTCGACCGAAATCGGATTGGCCAGCTTCAGCGCCGGATCGGTGCCCCCGAAGGCCGCCGCCTGGGCCTCGGGGATAAAGCTGTAATTGACCGTCTCGACCAGGCCGCGAGCGGCCAGCAGGCGCCTGGCCTGGCGGACCCGGCGCTGTTCCGGGCTGAGCCCCGGACGGGGCACCACCGGCAGGTCCGGCAGGGGCTCGACCGGCAGCTGGTCCAGGCCGGTGACCCGGGCGATCTCCTCCACCAGATCGGCCTCGCCCTCGATGTCCCGGCGCCAGCTGGGCGCCGTCACCGACCAGGGGCTCCCGGGCACGACGGTGAAGCCCAGATCGCCCAGAATTTCGGCCATGCGCGGTTCGGCGACGACAAGGCCGGTCAGGCGCGCCACCTGGGCCGGCCGGAAGGCGATCGCCGGGGCCGGCGGCGGCGGCGCGCCGGCGGTCACCACCGCGCCCGGGCTGCCGCCGCACAGCGCGACGATCAGGCCGGTGGCCAGTTCCATGCCCTCGGCCGCCGAGGCCGGGTCGACGCCACGTTCGAAGCGGTGGCGGGCGTCGGACTCGATGCCCAGAAGGCGGCCCGTGCGGGCGATGGTCAGCGGGTCGAACCAGGCCGCTTCGATAAAGACGTCGGTGGTCGCCGCGGTGCAACTGCTGGCGACCCCGCCGACAATACCGCCCAGGCCCAGCACGCCGGCGCCGTCCGCGATCACCACCATGGTCTCGTCGACCGCATGGTGCCGGCCGTCCAGGCCGTCAAAGGTCTCGCCCGCCCGGCCCCGCCGGACCACGATGCCGCCGGTCAGCTTCGCCGCGTCGAAGACGTGGAGCGGCCGCGCCCGGTCGAAGGTCAGGAAATTGGTGATGTCGACCAGGGCCGAAATCGGCCGCAGCCCGATCGCCTCGAGGCGCCGTTTCAGCCAGGCCGGGCTGTCCCGATTGACGACGCCGCGGACCAGCCGGCCGAGAAACAGCGGGCAGGCCTCGGGCGCTTCCAGGGTCACCCCGATGGGCGAGGCGAACTGGCCGGCGAGCGGCGCCACCGGTGCCGGCTTCAGGGTCCCCAGGCCGCCGGCGGCCAGGTCCCGGGCGATGCCCCGGATCCCCAGGCAGTCCTGGCGGTTGGGGGTCACGGCGATGTCGATCACCGCATCGTCAAGGCCCAGCACGGCTGCGAAGGGCGCGCCGACGGGTGCCGCCGCGGGCAGCTCGATGATCCCGTCATGGTCCTCGCCCAGGCCCATTTCGCGCATCGAACAGAGCATGCCCTGGCTTTCCACGCCGCGGATGCTGGTCGGCTTGAGGACCAGGCCGCTGGCCGGGATGGTGGTGCCGATGCGGGCAAAGACGCCCTTGATTCCCGCCCGGGCGTTGGGCGCGCCGCAGACCACCTGATAGGGCGTGCCGTCGCCTGCATCGACCGTGCACAGGCGCAGCTTGTCGGCATTGGGGTGGGGCGCGGCGGTCAGCACGGCGGCCACGGTAAAGGGGGCGAGGCGGGCGGCCGGATCGTCGACCCCTTCGACCTCCAGGCCCAGCGCCGTCAGCTTGTCGGTGATGGCGGCCAGGTCGGCCGCCGTCGCCAGATGCTCCTTGAGCCAGCCCAGGGTCAGTTTCATCGCGACAAGCCCCCGCCGAGGGTGGGCAGGTCGAGCGCGGCAAAGCCGTAATGGCGCAGCCAGCGCAGATCGCTGTCGAAAAAGGCGCGCAGGTCGGGAATGCCATATTTCAGCATGGCGATGCGGTCGATGCCCAGGCCGAAGGCAAAGCCTTGCCACTGGTCCGGGTCGAGGCCGCAATTGCGGATGACATTGGGATGGACCATGCCGCAGCCCATGATCTCCAGCCAGTCGCTGCCCTGGCCGATACGGATCGCGTCTTTCGAGCGGGCGCAGCCGATATCGACCTCGGCCGAGGGTTCGGTGAAGGGGAAGAACGAGGGGCGGAAGCGGATCTGAACCGTGGGCAACTCGAAAAAGGCCGCCGCGAAATGTTCGATGGTCGCCTTCAGATGGCCCATATGGACATGGCGGTCGATCACCAGGGCTTCGATCTGGTGAAACATCGGGGTGTGGGTCTGGTCGGAATCGCAGCGATAGGTACGGCCTGGCGCGATCACCCGGATCGGCGGGGTGCGCCCGCGCATGGTGCGGATCTGCACCGGCGAGGTATGGGTGCGCAGCAGGAGCTTCTCGCCATCCGCCCGGGGCGGCAGGAAGAAGGTGTCGTGCATCTCCCGCGCGGGGTGCCCGGGCGGAAAGTTCAGGGCGGTGAAATTATGGCTGTCGTCCTCTATATCGGGGCCTTCGGCCAGGGCAAAGCCCATGGCGGTGAAGATCTCGATGCATTCCTCGGTGACCTGGGTCACCGGGTGGATGCGGCCCTCGGCTTCGGGCGCCGCGGCCAGGCTGACATCCAGCCGCTCGGTCGCCAGGCGGGCATCGAGCGCCGCCTCGTCCAGCCGGGCCTTGGCCTCGGCCAGGGCTGCCGCCACCGTATCCTTCACCTGGTTGAGCGCCGCACCCCGGGCTTTGCGGGCCTCGGGGTCGAGGCCGCCCAGGGTTTTCATCAGTTCGGTCAGGCGGCCGCGCTTGCCCAGTGCGGCGACCCGCGCCTCGTCCAGGGCGGCAAGGTCGCGCGCGGCGGCCACGGCCGCCAGTAACTCGGCTTCCAGTGCCTTTACGTCATCCATGAACTACCTCGACCATGGCCCGCCTGGGGCGGGCTGCCCCCGGTATCACGGCCGAAGGGCCGTGACCAGGGGCGCCGGCAGACGGCGTTCAGGCCTCGGCCGGAAGGGCCGCCCGCGCCTGTTCGACCAGGGCCTTGAACGCGCCCGGCTCGTGAATGGCCAGATCGGACAGGACCTTGCGGTCGACCTCGACGCCGGCCTTGGCCAGGCCGTCGACGAAGCGCGAATAGGTCATGCCGTGTTCGCGGACCGCGGCATTGATGCGCTGGATCCACAGGGCGCGGAAATTGCGCTTGCGGGCCCGGCGGTCGCGATACTGGTACTGCAGGCCCTTCTCGACCCGCTCGATGGCGATCCGGAAGGAGGTATTGGAACGGCCCCGATAACCCTTGGCGAGCTTCAGGACCTTCTTGTGGCGGGCATGGGCGGTGACGCCCCGCTTGACGCGTGACATGGCTTACGCTCCCGGGTCAGGAATTGGGCAGGAAGTACTTCTTCACGTTGTCGCCATCTGCCTTGAACAGGATGGTCGAACCGCGAAGGTTCCGGATCTGCTTGTTGGTGCGCTTGATCATGCCGTGGCGTTTGCCGGCCTGGAGCGCCTTGACTTTACCCGTACCCGTCAGCGAGAAGCGCTTTTTGGCGCCGCTCTTGGTCTTCATCTTGGGCATTTCGACCTCCTTGTCGTGAGGAGGCCGCCCGAAGGCGGCCGGAAGCGCAGCCTGGGCATGCCCAGCCCGACCGCGCGACAGAGCGGGGCTTATAACGGAGCGGCCGGCTTTGCGCAAGCGCTGCTCAGACTCCTGCGGCGCCCAGCAGCCGCTCGACCAGCCCCCGGTAGCCGGCGCCAAACAGCCGCAGATGCACCAGGGCCGGCCATAGCTGATAGATCGGCCGGCGCCCGGCGGCACCGGCCTCGGGCGCGCCATAGCGGTCCGCGAAAGCCGCCGCCGGCCGATCGAACAGGGCCAGCATCGCCAGATCGACCTCGCAATGGCCAAAATAACAGGCGGGGTCGATCAGGCCGCTGACCCGGCCGCCGGCGGTCAGGATGTTGCCCGCCCACAGGTCGCCGTGGAGCAGGACGGGCGGGGGCTGGCGCGGCAGGCTCTGGCCGAGCCCGGCCGCCAGGCCGTCGAGCCGCCGGGCCAGGGCCGCCGGCACGTAAGGCAGATGGGTCCGCAGCCGGTGCTCGGCCCAGAAGGCCGGCCAGTCCCTGGACCAGCCATTGGCGATCGGCAGCGGCCCGAAGGCATAGGCGGCATCCCAGCCATAGGCGGCGCCCCGCACCCCGTGCAGGCGGGCGAGCACGGCGCCCAGGTCGGCCCAGGCCGGGCCGCCATCAGCCGGCCGTTCTTCGAGAACCAGGATCCCGTCATCGACCGCCAGGACCGCCGGCGTCGGCACCGGCACGGCGGCCAGCTTCCCGAGCATCGCCGCCTCGTGGCGGACCATGGGGCCGCCCTTGACCACCGCGTGGCGGCCGTCCTCCAGGGTGATCCGGAACAGACTGGACAGGTCGCCGCCGGCCAGCGGCGCGGCCCGGGCAAGACGGCCGCCCAGCAGCGCCGCCCCGGCCTGGGCGATGGCGGTCACCCGGCGGCGCGCAGCCGGCGGACCAGCGCCGCCGCTCCCTCGGCCACGTCGGCCCAGGTGACCTCGAAGCCGGCCGCGTCGCCATAAAAGGGATCGGCCACGGCCTGGCCCTCGCGGCCGGGCACATGGTCGAGCAACAGGCTCAACACGGCGGTCCCCCGGATCGGCTGGATCGCCCGCAAGGCGCTTAGATTTTCCGGATCCAGGGCGACGATATGGCTGAAGCTGGTGAAATCCTGGGGGGTCACCCGACGGGCCCGGCACGCGCCGATCTCGATACCATGGCGGCGCGCCACTGCCTGGGCGCGGGGATCCGGCGGTTCGCCGACATGCCAGCCGCCGGTGCCGGCGGAATCCACCGCCACGGCCAGGCCGCTCCGCCCCGCCTCGGCGCGGAAGGCGGCCTCGGCCAGGGGCGACCGGCAGATATTT
>JAJFJE010000312.1 GCA_021774355.1 Alphaproteobacteria bacterium | reverse complement strand
GCGGCGCTGCATTCCCCGGCGACCGGTATCGTCGACAGCCATGGCTTCATGCTGTCCCTGGTCGGGCAGATCGAGGACCGGGGCGGGATGATCGCCTATGGCACCCGGATCGTCCGGGTGGCGTGCGATCGCGGCGGGTTTACCCTGTGGACGGCGGCGGGACCGGTGCTGGCCTGCCGGCGCCTGGTCAATGCCGCCGGCCTGGGGGCCCAGGCCCTGGCCCGGGCGACCGATGGCCTGGCGGCCGATCAGGTGCCGCCCCTCTACCTGTCGCGCGGCTGCTATTTCGCGCTGAGCGGCCGTGCGCCGTTCCGGCAACTCATCTATCCCCTGCCCGGGGCGGCGGGGCTGGGCATCCACCTGACCCTCGATCTGGCCGGCCAGGCCCGATTCGGGCCCGATCACGCCTGGGTCGAGACCGTCGCATATGGCGTCGACCCGGCCCGGGTCGGCGGCTTCGAGACGGCGATCCGGCGCTATTGGCCGGGCCTGCCGGCGGGCACCCTTCGTCCCGCCTTCGCCGGGATCCGCCCCAAGCTCCAGGTGCCCGGCGGACCCCCGGCGGATTTCCGCATCGACGGGCCGGAACGCCACGGGTTGGCCGGGCTGGTCAATCTGTTCGGCATCGAAAGCCCCGGCCTGACCGCCAGCCTGGCCATCGCCGACGAGGTCGCGGCCCGTCTCGCCCGATAGCCGGTCAGGCGATCACCAGGGCGGCGCCCCACAGGCACAGCAGGAGGCCTGCGGCGCGGGCCAGCAAAGGCCCCGCCGGGCCCAGCTTTTCGACCAGGACATAAAGCGCCAGGACCCCGATCCACCACAGATTCATGACCCCGCCCACAAACAGCAGGGCCATCAGGGCCCAGCAGCAGCCCAGGCAATAGGCGCCGTGTTCCAGCCCCATGACAAAGGCCCCCAGCCGGCCCGGCCGGCTATGGTGCTGGAGAAACGCAAAGGGCGCGCGACAGGAGGCGAGGCAGGCATTCTTCACGGGCGTGAACTGATAGGCGCCGGCGGCGAACAGCAGGCCGGCGCTCAGCCACGGCGCGCCGGTCTGGAGCATGCCGTCGATCTGGCCAAGGGCGGTCAACAGCCATTGCAGCCCGGCAAAAGCGGCGCTTGCCCCACTCCAGACCGCGACATAGCCGGCCGCGAACAGGCTGGTGGGTACCGCCCTGGCGCCGCCGTGCCGGCGCTGGACGGCATGATGGAGCAGCAGCATGGGTGCCGCCGAGGGCAGCATCATGGCGACCATCATCACGCTCCACATGGCGACCATCAGCAGGGCATAGCCGAGATCCCAGGGTGGCGCGGCCATGGCCATGGGCGGACTGCCCGGCCAGCCGGCCATTGCCGTCATGGCCAGGCCGGACATGCCCATCCCGGCGCCCCAGAGCAGGTATCCCCAGGCGGCGAGGGTAACCGCCGCCAGGGCGGCGGCGGCAACCAGGCGGTCGCGGTGGAGCAGGGCTTGCAGCACGCCGCTCAGCGCACCACGCCGTGATTGGTCATGTGCAGCGGCGCGAAATGGGCGTGGCCGCCAGACCAGTCATGGGCGATGGCGCCGGTGGCGCGGACCACCGAATTGGCGAATTCCGCCTCGGTGAATTCGAAGCCGTGGGGCACCGCCACCCGCACCCGGTGCTCGGCCCCGGTGACCGGGTTGCGGATCGGCTCGGCCCGCGCCTCGATCACGCCGTCGACAGAAAAATGGCCGTTGCGCTGCTCCGGGTCGCTGGCAAAGGCGATGGGCAGGAACAGCGGCTGGAGAAACGTCTCGGTCATCGCCGACATGACGTTGAAGATGGTGGCGAAGGGATCCGTGTCCTCGCCCGCGGCGATTTTCATCAGCGCCGTCCGCTGCGCGTCCGTGGCGCTGTCGTCGACGATCAACTGGCCGGTGCCGTGGCCGTGATGGATCGGCCCGGGCCAGGCGAAGACGGCGGCGAAGCGGGTGCCGGCCAGATCGACATCGCCGAAATGGCCCTCGTCGATCTGGAAGCAGGCGGCGCCCCGGCAATGCCCCTTGGACGGTAGGGCGTTGAACTGGCAGGGACAGCCCCAATCACAATTGCACACGGAAATCTGCGTGCCCCGGATCATCCATTCGGTGTTGGCCATCGGTGCCTCCCCAGCCATCGGTCCAGAGGGCGATCCTAGCATGTCCGCGGCGGCCGCCTAAGGGGGTTCAGGTGGGATCCTCGCGGTGCAAATCATGGACCGTAACGCCATCGCCAGTGGTCGGCCTGGCCAGCCACTGGCGATGGCGCAAGGTCCGCACCGTGTCCTCGTAGCCGGCGTCCCAATGCTCGCGCATCGAGCCGTCGGAAAATTCGTAATCCTTGCCCGTGCCTTCGTAGTTCTTCTGCTGGTAGATCAGGTGGATGATGTTGACCACCCCGGGGCTGGAATAGTCGGCGATCAGGGCGACTTCAGCGGGGCTCAACTGGTCCGCCGGGATCCGCCGGAGGGCGTCGCGAAGTTGCATCTTGAGCCCGTGGACGCGCCGGAACGTGTCGGTGTTCTGGCGCGTTCGGCTGGAGTAGGTGATGTCCTTCTGGCGGGCCAGGACTTCGGTCATGCTGCGCGGCAGGTCGCCCCGGGCGCTGAACAGGTCGATCTGGAAAACCAGCGAGCTGCAATCCTCCTCCTGTTCAAGCAGATATTGCAGCGGCGTGTTCGAGACGATGCCGCCATCCCAGTAGCACTCGCCCTCGATGCGGACCGCCGGCAGGGCCGGCGGCAAGGCGCCGCTGGCCATGATGTGGTCGGACGTCAGGCGGAGCTTCTGGGTATCGAAATAGATGTAGTTGCCCGTCCGGACATTGACCGCCCCGACGCTGAGGCGCTTGTTGCCGTCGTTCAGCAGGTCGAAATCGATCAGCCGCTCGAGGGTCGCCTTGAGATCGCTGGTGTCGTAAAGGCTGGTTGCCCCCTTGGCACCGGGCAGGCGCAGCCAGGGCGACGGGACACGCGGCTTGAAAAAGCCCGGCTGGCCCTGGGTCATGGTGATCCATGAACTGACGCGGTTGCGTAATTCGCGGAAGATGTCGCCGTCCGGGGTGATCGCCCAGACTTTGCGGTGGGAGACGGTGCGCCAGAATGCGGCCAGCCGGTCCAGCCGGTCGGCCGGACGATTGCCGGCAATGATCGCGGCATTGATGGCGCCGATCGAGACCCCGGACAGCCAGGTCGGCTCGCAGCCCGCTTCCGCCAGCGCCTGGTAGACCCCGGCCTGGTAGGCGCCGAGCGCACCGCCGCCCTGGAATACCAGGGCGACCCGGTCGTAATCGGTTGCAATCTCTGCGATGCCTCGGGGCGTCGGGGTGTCGTTCCGTCGTTTAGGCATGGCGCTCTTACACTCGCTGTGATGGCGTTGTGACGCTGAACATAATTGTGACATAGGCAGGGCTCAGTATCACGCTTGAGTGCGGCTGAAACATGACGGCAGTCGCACTCTTCGGGTGTCGAGGCCCGATCCTGTTCCCAAACTCATGACACTGAGAGGTCACCATGCCATCACTGGCATCCAAGAACGCACTGGTTACCGGCTCGACCAGCGGCATCGGCCTGGCCCTGGCCCGAGGGTTTGCCCAGGCTGGGGCGAATGTAACCATTAACGGCCTGGGCGACGCGGCCCCGATCGAGGCCGAGCGCCGGGCAATCGAAAAGGACTTCGGCGTCCGCTGCCGCTACTCGCCGGCCAACATGGCCGATGGCGCGGCGGTCACGGCGATGATCCGCGAGGCCGAGGCGGCCTTCGGCAGCCTGGACATTCTGGCCAACAATGCCGGCATCCAGCATGTCGACCCGGTGGAGGACTTTCCCGACGACAAATGGGAAGCGATCCTCCGGATCAATCTGAGCGCTGCCTTCTATGCCATCAAGGCGGCCGTGCCGGGCATGAAAGCCCGCCATTGGGGCCGCATCATCAACACCGCGTCGGCCCATGCCCTGGTGGCGTCGCCCTTCAAGTCGGCCTATGTGGCGGCCAAGCACGGCCTGGCCGGGTTGACCAAGACGGTGGCGCTGGAAGTTGCCCGCGACGGAATCACGGTCAACGCCATCGCGCCGGGCTATGTCTGGACCCCCCTGGTGGAAAAGCAGATCCCGGATACCATGGCGGCCCGGGGCATGACCGCCGAGCAGGTGAAGCACGATGTGATGCTTGCCGCCCAGCCGACCAAGGAATTCGTCACGGTGGACGAGATCGCCGCACTGGCCGTGTTCCTGTGCTCGGAACGGGCCAAGCAGATGACCGGTGGCATCATCTCGGTCGATGGCGGCTGGACGGCGGAGTAGCCGGGGCTTGCCCGCCCGCGCGGGGCGGGCATGATGGGGCCTCTGTCCGACCTTCCGAGTCCCCGTCCCATGCCGCGGCCGCCGCCCGATCTTTCCCGCGAACGACGCCTCGGGCCGCCGGTCTGCGGCATCGACGAGGCGGGCCGGGGTCCCTGGGCGGGCCCGGTGGTTGCCGCCGCCGTGATCTGGCCGCCCGGCGCTGCGGTGCCCCCAGGCATCGACGATTCCAAGCGGGTCGCGGCCGGTCGGCGGGACGCCCTGGCCGCGCAGATCCACGCGACCGCCGCGGTCGGCATCGGCTGGGCCTCGGTCGAGGAAATCGACCGGCTCAATATTCTCCGGGCGACCTTTCTGGCCATGGGCCGGGCGGTTGCCGCCCTGCCCATGGTGCCGCGCTATGCCCTGGTCGACGGCAACCGGGCGCCGGTCTTGCCCTGCCCGGTGGCAACGCTGATCGGCGGCGATGGCCTGTCCCTGTCCATTGCCGCCGCCTCGATCGTGGCCAAGGTCCATCGCGACCGCCTGATGGTCGCCGCCGA
>JAJFJE010000311.1 GCA_021774355.1 Alphaproteobacteria bacterium | reverse complement strand
GGGCGGCGCTGGAGCCGACCGTGACCCTGAGCGACGCCCTGACCGGCGGCGGCAGCGACAGCGTCCGCATCGGCAACGAAACCCGCCACGTGGTCAGCTATATGAAGGACTTTCTGTTCAGTCCGGAACAAGCGCGCACGCCGATCGGCCGCCTGTCCGGTGGCGAACGGGGCCGGCTGATGCTGGCCCGGGCGCTGGCCCGGCCGTCCAACCTTCTGGTCCTGGACGAGCCGACCAACGATCTCGACCTGGAAACCCTCGACCTTCTGGAGGAGATGCTGGGCGACTATCCCGGCACCGTCCTGGTGGTCAGCCACGACCGCGATTTCCTCGACCGGGTGGCGACCACGGTGCTGGCCTATGAAGGCGACGGGCGCTGGCAGGATTATGCCGGCGGCTATAGCGACATGGTGGCCCAGCGCGGGCAGGGGGTCACGGCGCGCCAGGATGGCGGGGCGGCGGGCCAGGATGGCAGGGCGGCGGGCGCCCCTCCGCCGGCCATGGCACGAAGCGCGGCGCCGGCGCGGCGCAAGCTCAGCTTCAAGGACAAGCACGCCCTGGCGACCTTGCCCGGCGAGATCGCCCGCCTGCAGGCGGAAATCGCCCGGGCCGAGGCACGTCTGGCCGATCCCCATCTGTTTGCCGACGATCCCGGCGGCTTCCAGGCTGTGGCGGCCGGCCTGGACGCGGCCCAGAAGGCCCTGGCCGGAGCCGAGGACCGCTGGCTCGAGCTGGAAATGCTGCGCGAGGAAATCGAAGGCTAGCAGGCGCCACGGGACGGGCCGCCCGCGGCGCCGGGACGGGCCCGTCAGGCGACGATCTCGACCACGGTGTCGCAGTAGAAGCCGTTGAAATGCGAGGCGAGCGCATTGGAATAGGCGCCGACCTGGCCGATCTCGATCCAGTCGCCATCGGTGACGTCGTCGGGCAGGACGAAGGGCTCGGGCAGCACGTCGAGGCTGTCGCAGGTCGGGCCGAAGATCCGGAAGGGCGCAAAATTCCGTGACATGGGCACGTTGCGGGCGCGGATCAGGCGCACCGGCGGCGTCAGCCGGCTGACATTCAGCTCGGACAGCGAGCCATAGATGCCGTCATTGACGTAGAGGCTGGCGCCCTTGCGCAGATGCACCTGGACCAGCAGGGTGCAGCCCTCGACCACCAGGGCGCGGCCGGGCTCGCACAGGACCTCGCAGGTTGCCGGCAGGCCGAGCGGTCTGACGGCGTCGCGGATGGCGGCGAAGAACACGTCGTGGGGGGCAATCTGGGTGCCCCGGTAATGGGCGGGGAAGCCGCCACCGACATTGAGGTAGCGCAGTCCGACCCCGGCTTCGGCGGCGACCAGGCCGGCTTCGGCAATGGCCAGGCTGTAGGCCTCGGGGGTGCGGCACTGCGACCCGACATGGAAGGACAGGGCCGGCTGGTAGCCGCGGCGGACGACGTCGCGCAGCAAGGCGACCGCCTCCGCCCGGCTGGCACCGAATTTCAGCGACAGGTCGAAAGCAGCATAGCCCGGCGCCGTCTGGAGCCGGACCTGGATGACATCCGGCTGGCGGCCGACCTCTTCCTCGATCTTGTCGAGTTCGTCGACGGAATCGACCACCCAGGTGTCCAGGCCGTAGATCTTGTCGGCCGCTTCGATCGCGGCGCGGCCCTTGACCGGATGATTGAAATAGCATTCGGCGTCCGGCAGCATCTCCTTGACCTGGGCGATTTCGTTCAGCGACGCCGTGTCGAAATGACGAATTCCGGCGGCCCACAGGGCCTGAAGGACGACCGGGTGGGGGTTGCATTTGACCGCATAGAGCACCCGTCCCGGGAAGCCCCTGATGAAGGCCTGGGCGCTGCGGGCAAGCCGGTCGGGGTGGACGCACAGGATCGGGTAGCTGGGGTTGAGGGCCTCGACCACGGCATCGACCGAGGTGAACCGCTTGTGCTTCATCGCCGTGCTCCCACCGCTGTGCACCCTCTATGCCCGTATGGCGGCACCGGGTAAAGCGGAACAGCGCCGCCCCTGCTGCCCGAGGGGCGGCGCTTCGGTCGCGCCCGACCGCCCTCAGGGCTTGGTCCAGAACGTGTCGCGGAAGGCCTCGTTCGGGGTCACCCCGGCAATGCTGTTGGTGTAGTTGGTCAGGACCTTCAAGGCCACGCCCAGCACCACCTCGAGGGCGTTCTGCCGGGTGAAGCCGGCCGCCAGCAGGGCGGCGACGTCACTGTCGGGAACCTTGCCGCGACCGACCACGACCGCCCGTGTATAGCGGTGCAGCGCGTCCAGACGGGCATCGGCAATCGCCGTCCCGGCCCGCAACGCGTCGATCACCGGCGCTTCTATGCCCTGGCGCCGGGCAACCCAGGAATGGGCCGCCATGCAGAAGCGGCAGTCATTCTCGAAGCTGGCGGTCATCAGCACCACCTGGCGCTCCACCGGCGACAGGCTGGTCCGATCGAAGATGGTCGACAGGCTCTGATAGCCCTCGAGCAAAGCGGGCGCTTCCGCCTGGGCAGCCAGGACGTTGGGAATGAAGCCCAGGGCGCTTTCGATCTTCGCCAGACGCTGTTTTGCGCCCTCGGGCGCCGTCTCTGCGGTATGAAGGGGAAATCCGTTCACGCTGTCCTCGTCTCGTTGCCGTCTTGATCGGCCAAGGATTGGCTGTGCAGAATTGGAATTAAAGGCGAGAGTTCGCGAAAATTCTGTGCAAATTCGTTCAAAGGGGCGCGCGGTGTATTGGGGTGATCTCGCCTATCTGGTGGCCCTGCAGCGTTATGGCAGCCTGGGCGCAGCGGCCAAGGTTCTGGGGGTCACCCACACCACGGTGATCCGCCGGCTGCGTGATCTCGAACGGCGCTATGGCGCGCGCCTGGTCGAGGGGCGCTGGACGAACCCGATCCTGACGGTTGCCGGCAGTGCCGTGCTCGACGTCGCCCTGGCGGTGGAGAGCGACGTGCTGGACCTCGAGCGCCAGGTCGTCGGGCAGGATACCCGGCTGGCCGGGCCCTTGAAGCTCACCACCATCGACCTGCTGGCCTGGGCCTATGCCGATGTCCTGGCCGGGCTGTGCAAGGCCTATCCGGGGATCGATCTGGAAATCGCCGTGGACAACCGGCTGCATAACCTGTCCCGGCGGGAGGCGGATGTCGCGTTGCGCATGACCAACCGGCCATCGGAAGGGACGGTGGGGCAGCGCCTGCAGCGTTTCGAATATGCCATTTTCGCGGCGCGCGCCCTGGTGGCAAGCGCCGGGCACCGCGACCTGTCCCGCCTGCCCTGGGTAACCTATGTCGCCAGCCTCGACGCCAAGATCGGCGATGCCTGGCTGGCGACCAATGTGCCCATGGCGCGGATCGCCGCCCGGGTCGATACCGCCCTGATTATGCTGAGGGCGGTCCAGGCCGGGATCGGCATTGCCTTTCTGCCGGCCAGCCTGGGGGACCGGGAGGCCGGCCTGGAACGCCTGTCGCCCGATCTGCCCGGCTTCAGCCAGGAGGTCTGGCTGCTCACCCCGCCGGAACTTTTCGGCACTGCGCGGGTCCGGTCTTTCTTCGCCCATATGATCGGAGCAATCAGCACGCCGCCGGCGGACGACGTGAGATAGGGATGGCCGGCCTGCCGGCACCGCGCCGTCCGGGGCCGCCCGATCGACCCAGGACGTTTCTTCCGATCCGGCTTGACGCAGCCCGGGTCGGTCGGGACGATGGCCGCCCTTGACGCCACGGCCGAACTCGCTCAAGCGCGGAATGGATCATGCTGTTTGTCACCCACCACAAATGCGCGTCGACCGTCAGCGCCCGTTACATTCAGAAGCTGTGTGCCGACAACGGCCTGTCGTTCTTCCCCTCGGCCCGCGGTAATGTTCGGCCCTCGCCGCGCCACCAGGTCAGCTTCCTGAGTAATGCGTCATATCCCTTCCTGGACAAGTTCATCTGCTGGCGGGTGGTTCACATCATTCGAAATCCGCTGAACGTCCTGCAGTCCGCCTATTATTCCCATCTGCGGTCGCACACGGTCGAGGGCCTGCCGATTCTCGCGGCGCAGCGCCGGGTGCTCGAGCGGTGTTCGGCCGACGAGGGCAAGGCCCTGACCCTGGCCTTTTGCGAGCGGAATGATTTCTTCCCCCGAACGCCTGGGCCGCTTTGCGGCCTGCGGCAGTGGAACTACGACGATGAACGCTGTGTGACCGTGCGCATGGAGGATTTTGGCGAGCGCATCGATCAGGCCCTGTCCCGCGCCGTCGGCGAAGAGGGCGCGGCGCTGGCCTGGCCGGATCCGGCCCCCTTCACCTTCCATGCCATGTCGGGCGGCCGGGAGCCCGGTCAGGTCGACGAGACGTCGGCCTACCGGTCCGGCCATCCCGAGGCCTGGCGCAGCGAATTGCCGCGCGGCGTGATCGACTATGTCCGCGCGCATTTCCGGCCGATGCTCGAACGGTTCTATCCCGAGACCCTTGCCGATTAGCGGCTTTGCCGGCGACCCCGGTCGCGGGGGGATTATCCCTGGGGGTCTGGCCAGGCGGCGGTCTGGGTGGGAAAGCGGGCGCGCAAGCCGGCAAGAAGGTCGGCATAGCGCTGCCGCAGCATCATTGTGACGTGGTCCGGTACCGCAATATCCGGGCCGGGATAGACCACCCGGTGGGCCCGCTTGAAATAGCGCTCCCGGTAGTCGAGGCCCACGCCGGCGCAGACCTGGCGGAGCAGGTGCTGTGGCTGCCGCGCGATATCGTCGAAGAACAGGACCTTGAAGCGCCCGTCGGGCCAGGCCGCCTGCCACCGGTCGATGATCGACAGGCTGTCGTCCTGGCCGGTCAGTACCGGGCTGTCCAGCAGTTCGACGAGATGCTCGGTGGTCCGCGGCCGCTGGTTGCGGACCACCAGCATGCGGGCATGGCTGAGCGCCCGTTCGACCGGATTGCGCAGGATATACAGGATCTGGGCATCCGGGCACAGGCGCCGCATGTGGGCGATGCCGCTATCGGGAAGCAGGGCATAGGCCGGGGTGAAGTCGCAGGTTACCTGGTCCGGCCGGGCCCCCGCGAACAGCCCGGCATACCACCGGTCGTCGATCGGGTCCGCCGCCATTGCCGCCGCGAAGCGGTGTTCGGCGACATAGCGGCGCGCGGTGCGATGCCGAAACAGCTCGGTCAGAACGAACAGGGCGGCGCGATGGGCGATGGTCGGCGCGATCTGGTGCGCCATGATCTGGCGCGACCGGCGGGCCCGGCGGGCCTGGAAATCCTGATGGGCCGGGACGTGGACGGTGTCGAAATAATGCACTTCCTTGA
>JAJFJE010000032.1 GCA_021774355.1 Alphaproteobacteria bacterium | reverse complement strand
ACCTGACGGCCTACGAGCTGCAGGCCTATCGCGAGCGGGTTTACCCGAAACAGTTTCGCGGCGCCCTCAGTTCGCCGCTGCCGCCGCCTCTGAAGGAGGACAAGAACCCCCTGCCGGAATCGGAAGAGGGTGCGCCCTCGGCCAAGGCCAGCGCCGCCAAGGGGCCGGTTGATCCGGCGCAGCGCGACTATGCGCTTCGCCCCATGGTGCTCGATCCGGTGATGGCCGCCGATGTCGATCTCGATTTCCGGACCAGCAAGGATGAACTGGCCGAGAAAGTCACGGAGCGGGGGGCCAAGCTCGATGCCGACGGCAACGGCTTCATTGATGCGGGCGAGATGGCCCATTTCTGCGGTGGCAAGACCCTGCAATAGGGCGCCGCGCCCTTGTTGAATTGCTGCACTGCAGGCTTGTGCCTGGTCGCCGCTGCGACAACATTAGAATCAGGTGGCGAGCAGAACGAAGGCGGGCGGAATGTCGGCAGAGCCGGGTGCAGCGCAGGCGAACGAAGCGGAGGCCATGCTGTCGGCCGCCGGGCCGCTCGCCACGGTGACCCTGGACGACCGCTATGCCAAGGGTGACGGAACGGTCCTGGTCAACGGCATGCAGGCGATCGTTCGCCTGCTCCTCGAGCAGCACCGGCGGGACCGCGCCGCCGGGCTGAAAACGGCGGGTTTCGTGTCGGGCTATCGCGGTTCGCCGGTCGGCGGGCTGGATCTCGCACTGTTCCATGCCAAGAGCTTTCTCGACCAGGAGGACATCACGTTCCGCCCGGGCGTCAACGAGGACCTGGCGGCGACCGCGATTTGGGGAACCCAGCAGATCGCCTTGAACAAGGTCCCCACGGTCGACGGGGTGTTCAGCCTGTGGTACGGCAAGGGCCCGGGTGTCGACCGTTCGGGCGATGCCATCAAGCATGGCAATCTCAGCGGTACCATGCCCCATGGCGGGGTGGTCCTGGTTGCCGGCGACGACCATGTCGGCAAGTCGTCCACCACCTGCCATCAGAGCGAATTCGCCTTTGTCGACGCGCAGATCCCGGTATTCGTGCCGGCGGACCTGACGGACGTGATCGATTACGGCCTCGCAGCCTATGCGCTGTCGCGCTTTTCCGGCCTGTGGACGGCCCTGACCCTGGTCACCGAGATCGCCGATTCGACCGGGCCGGTGCCGGCCCGCCTGCGGCCGGACGGCTTCCGGACGCCGGCCGACTGGCAGGCGCCGGCCGGCGGCCTGCATATCCGCTGGCCCGATACCGCCAATGCCCAGGAGCATCGCCTGGCCGCTCGGCTCGCCGCGGCGCGGGCGTTTGCCCGGGCCAATGGCTTCGACCGGGTGATCGAACGGGCCGCCCGGCCGCGCCTCGGCCTGGTCGCCTGCGGCAAAGCCTATACCGACCTGCTTGAAGCCTTCGACATGCTGGGGCTGGATGCCGGGCGCCGCCAGGCCCTCGGGCTGTCCCTCTATAAGGTGGCGCTGGCCTGGCCGCTGGAAACCGAGGGCCTGGTCGCCTTCGCCGATGGCCACCAGGAAGTGCTGGTGGTCGAAGAGAAGCGGGCCCTGATCGAACCGCAGGTGAAAGAGGCCTTGTACCACCGGCCGGTGCGGCCGCAGGTCTCCGGCAAGCAGGCACCCTGCGGCGCCGCCCTGCTGCCGGCCGACGGCGAGCTTGATCCCCTCGGCGTTGCCCTCGTTCTCGGCCACCGCCTGCTCGCGCTGGGCCCCGACGACGCCCTGGAGAAACGCCTGTCCCTGCTGGAACGGATTGCCCCGCCGGCTCCGGCGCCGATCAAGCGCACGCCCTATTTCTGCTCCGGCTGCCCGCATAACACGTCGACCCGGGTGCCCGAGGGCAGCCACGCCCATGCCGGCATCGGCTGTCACTACATGGCCCAATGGATGGACCGCTCGACCGAGACGGTGACCCAGATGGGCGGCGAAGGGGCCAACTGGATCGGCCAGGCGGGCTATGTCACGCTACCTCATGTGTTTCAGAATCTGGGCGACGGCACCTATTTCCATTCCGGCCTGCTGGCGATCCGGGCGGCGCTCGCCGCCAAGGTGCCGATCACCTACAAGATCCTCTACAATGACGCGGTCGCCATGACCGGCGGCCAGCATGTCGACGGCGTCCAGACCCCGGACATGATCGCCCGCCAGGTCGAAGGCGAGGGGGTCGCCGTCATTGCCGTGGTCTCCGACCAGCCGGACAAGTATCATCGCGCGCTGTTTCCCCGGCACACGACCTTCCATCACCGCGATGAACTCGACCAGGTGCAGCGTCGCCTGCGCGAGATCAAGGACGTTACGGTCCTGATCTATGACCAGACCTGCGCCGCCGAGAAGCGGCGCCGGCGCAAGCGCGGCCTGATGGCCGACCCGCAACGCCGGGTGATCATCAACGAAGCGGTGTGCGAGGGCTGTGGCGACTGTTCGGTGCAGTCGAACTGCCTGTCGGTGGTGCCGGTCGAGACCGAATATGGCACCAAGCGGCAGATCGACCAGTCGTCCTGCAACAAGGATTTTTCCTGCCTGAAGGGCTTTTGCCCAAGCTTCGTGACGGTCGAAGGCGGCCGCCTGAAGACGCCCCATCCGCGGGGCGGCGACACCCCCGATACCGACGTCCTGCCCGCCCCGGCGCGGCCGCCGGTCGCCAACTGGTCGATCCTGGTAACCGGAATCGGCGGGACCGGTGTCGTTACCGTCGGGGCTTTGCTGGCGATGGCGGCGCAGGTCGAGGGACGGGCGGTCAGCGTCATGGACCAGACCGGCCTGGCCCAGAAGGGCGGGGCGGTGACCAGCCATGTGCGGCTGGCCGTCGGGGCCGGTCGGATCCACGCCCCGCGCATTCCCGAACGC
>JAJFJE010000310.1 GCA_021774355.1 Alphaproteobacteria bacterium | reverse complement strand
GCGGCTCCAGTCGCAGGACGCACCCAGGCGCTTCAACTGGTTGATGATGGTGCCGCCGGACAGTGCCTTCCACTGCCAGACCCGCTCGATGAAGGCCGCGCGGCCCAGTTCGCGGCGGGTGACATTCTCGCCCGACTGGGCCAGCTGGCGTTCCACCACCATCTGGGTGGCGATGCCGGCATGGTCGGTGCCCGGCTGCCACAGCACATCGCGGCCGCGCATCCGCTCGAAGCGCACCAGCACGTCCTGCAGGGTGTTGTTGAGGGCATGGCCCATATGCAGGCTGCCGGTCACATTGGGCGGCGGGATGACGATGGTATAGGGCCGGGCCTGCGGCCGGCGCCCGGCGGCGAAGGCGCCCGCTGCCTCCCACGCGCCATAGAGGCGGGCTTCGATAGCGGCCGGATCATAGGTTTTTTCAAGCATGACGCGATCTTCACGGGGTCATGGGCGCCCCTGCCGCGGGCCGGGGCGACCCGGCCGGCGGCAAGTCCGCCCGACATCAGGGACTGGCCGGCGCTTAGCCGCGGGCGCGATTGCTGATCCGGGCCAGTTCCTCGGCCACCAGGCGTTCGACGATGCCGGGCAGGTTCCTGTCCAGCCAGTCGCGCAGCATGGGTTCGAGCAGATCGGCGAGAAACTGGTCGACGCTGCGGCCGTCGGGCGCCGGCACCGGTGGCAGCGGCGGCTCGGGCGGGCGGCTCGCCTCCTCGACCTGGGCGAAGGCGGCCTTGGTCTTCTGGGCGATCAGTTCGGAAAACAGGGTTCCGGGCCGCCCCGCTTCGGGTGGCGGGCTGGGGCGGGCCGCCCCAAAATCTGGCTGCGGTGGCATGTGATGGTCATCCGTCTCGGGCTGAAAAGCCTCGGGCAATGGAGTCTCGGGGTCTGGAGGCGCGGCCAGAGGTGCCGCGGCGTCGGCCATTACGGAGCCGGGCATTACGGAGCCGGGCATTTCGGAGCCGGGCATTTCGGGGGCCGGCGCCTCGGCCGGCGGTTTCAGCGATGTCACGCTGCCGTCGGCATTGACCATTTCGGTCAGGTCGAGTACCGGCGCCCAACCGGATTGGCGCGGCGGCGGCGGCTCGCGGTCGGCCGCCTTGTCGCTGTCCTCGGCAATGATGCGGCGGATCGAGGCAAGGATTTCCTCCATGCTCGGCTCGCCCGCGCCTTTCGCGCCGTCCGTTGTCTTCTCCTCGGTCATACGCCTGCCTTGGGCTCCTGAAGGGTGTCCAAGCTACGCGATCGGCCGGGGGTTTGGAAAGACCGCCCGCGGCTCAATCGACACCGATCCAGCGATCGCGGGTGGCGTCGTAATGGGCCGACGGCTGGTAGGGTTCGACCGACAGGGCCAGCGACTGGGCGGTCAGCCGCCCCATGGCCGACAGCAGGCTGAACGCCGCCGTCACCTCGGAGGCCTTGGCCCGCACCAGGGAGACCCGCGAATCGAGCAGTTCCCGCTCGGCGTTCAGGACATCGAGCACGGTGCGCGAGCCGACCGAGGATTCCTGGCGCACCCCTTCCAGGGCAAGGTCGTTGGCCTGCACCGCCTCGTCCAGCGAGACGATGCTGGCGCGCACCGCGGTCAACTGGCTCCAGGCATTGGACACGCCTTCGATCACCGCCCGCTGGGCCTCGGAGATCTGCGCCAGGGCCTGGCTTGCGACCTGCTGGTTCTGGCGGATGGTGGCGTATTCCGCGCCCGACTGGTAGAGCGGGATCGAGACCTGGGCGGTCACCGAATACTGGTCCGTGCGGCCCCCGGAAAAGCTCTGGTCCTTGGCGCTCGCCGCCGCCCCGACCACCGAGACCTGGGGCAGCAGGGCGCTGCGCGCGACGTCGATATTGTCCCGCGCCGCCGCTTCCGCGTAGCGGGCCGAGGCCAGCCGCGGGTTGTCCGCTGTGGCGGTCGCCTGGGCCTCGTCCAGGGTGGCCGGCAAGGGCGGCAGGCCGTAATCGGCGACCAGGGTGCCGGGCATGTGGCCGACCACCCGCTCATAGGCCTGGCGGCTGGCGTTCAGATCGGCCTCGGCCTGGCTGCGGTCGGCGAGCGACGCGGCCAGCCGGGCCTGGGACTGGGCGACGTCGGTACGGGTGATCTCGCCCACGTCGAAGCGATCATTGGCGGCCTCGAGCTCGCGACGCAGCACCGCGACGTTCTTGTCGGTCAGTTCCAGCACCGCCTGGTCGCGCAGCACCCCGACATAGGCCTGGACCACGTCGAGCAGCACGGTCTGCTCGGTATCGGACAACTGGGCCTGGCCCGACTGCACCCGATTCTCGGCCGCGCTGGTCTCGGCGATGGTGCGGCCGCCGCGATAAACCGGCTGGGTCGCCTGGATCTGGACGTCCTTGGGCTGCAAATCGTCGGACGCCGTGGTCCCGCCGCCGCCGATGATCCCGCCCTTGACCCGGACATGGGAATAGCCGGCGCTGCCGCTGACCACCACGGTCGGCCGCCAGCCCGACAGGGCCTTGGCGACATCCTCGTCGGTCGCCCGCAGGGCGGCGCGCTGGGCGTCGAGGGTCGGGTTGCTGGTATAGGCGGTCGCCATCGCCTCCTTCAGGGTCTCGGCCCGCGCCGGCGAGACGCCCAGCGCCAGTACGAGCACCCACAGGCTGGCAGAGATCCTGGTCATGACACCGTCCATTTCGATCCCAAGGGCTGCACCCGCAAACCCGGCTGCATCAAACTAGCCGTTGCACCGCAACCGAGCAATTCGTAGAACGCGCGGCCGCCCCGCAACGCCGCGGCCGGTCAGTAACGCGCCATGCCGGGGGCGACCGCCACGGCCCAGCGGTCGATGCCGCCGGCGATATTGATCGCCCCCGCGACCCCCTGGCTGCGCAGCCAGCGCACCGCCTGGGCGCTGCGCCCGCCATGGTGGCACAACACATAGACCGGCTGGTCCCGGGGGATTTCCGCCAGCCGGCCGGTCAGTTCGCCCAGCGGGATATTGGCGCTGCCGTCAAGGGCGCAGATCGCATATTCCCAGGGCTCGCGGACATCGATCACCGGCGTCGCCGGCGCCTCGGTCAGGCGGGCCGCCAGGTCTTCCACGGCAATATCGAACGGTTCGGTCATCTCAGAACACGAATTCCAGGGCCTTTTCAAAGCCTGGCAGCAGCGGCGTGCCGGCCTCGAACAGGGGGCGGTGGCCGACCGCCTGGCCGTTGCGGGTATAAAGCGTCGCCACCCCCAGGGTGCGCCCGCCGACCACCGCGACCAGCCGGCCGTGATCGGCGACCTGGTCAAGCAGGGCCTGGGGCACCGCCGCGACGCTGCCCTCGACCAGAATCACGTCGAATGGCGCCTGGGCGGCCCAGCCCGCGGGCAGCGGGCCGGTGACGATGGCGGCATTGTCCAGGCCCAGCGCGGCCAGCGCCTGCCCGGCCTTGACCGCCAGCCCGGCATCGCATTCCAGGCCGGTAGCCGCGGCCGCCAGCCGAGCCGCCACGGCGGTGCCATAGCCGGTTCCGGTGCCGACCACCAGGACCTGCTCGTCCGGCTGGATCGCCGCTTCCTGGAGCATGCGGGCAAACACCCGCGGCTCGATCAGGTAGCGCCCGGGGGCCAGCGGCAGGTCTTCGTCGACATAGGCGACCGACTGCAGCGCCGGCGGCACGAACAGTTCCCGCGGTATGGCGGCAAGTGCCGCATGAATCCGCGGGTCGGTCACCTTGTTCGGCTTGATCTGGCAGTCCAGCATGTTCTGCCGGAGCGCGGTGAAATCGGCCATGGCCTGGGTCTCGCTGGTCAAACGTCGCGCCGAGCGGCGCGGAAGGGTCTCGGCCCCTTATAGGGGCAAGCGGCGGCGGTGACAACGCGGCGAAGGGTCCAAACCGTCGCCCCTGTCCGCCGCCCCGGTTGCGAGCCCCCGGGGCCTCTGCTATACCGCCGGTCTCTCTGGCGGGGCGACGTGGCGGAGTGGTCACGCAGCGGACTGCAAATCCGTGTACACCGGTTCGATTCCGGTCGTCGCCTCCAGCGAACCGACAGTTTACAGCGGCTGAACTGTCGCGGTATAAGACCGCTCCCCGCGACCACGGCGGGGCCCGAGACACGCCGGACCACCCGGCTGTTCCCCGGTAGCTCAGTGGTAGA
>JAJFJE010000309.1 GCA_021774355.1 Alphaproteobacteria bacterium | reverse complement strand
GGAATGACGACAGGGTGGCGGGGCCGCCGTCGCCCCCGCTTCCCCCGACCCTCCCCCCTCGTCATCCCCGCCAAGGGCCGCAGGCCCGCCGAGCGGGGATCCTGGCCGGCGGACGGAAAGATTCCCGATCGGCGCCGCGGGCGCCGTCTGGAATGACGAGGGTTTGAGGGGGCCGCGCCGCCGTCGGGAATGACGAAGGTTTGTCAGGGGCCATGCCGCCGTCTGGACTGACGAGGGATTGAGAGGGCACAGGCGATCAGTCCGCCCGTTGTCGCGCATGCGCCGGGTCGGTCGTCCCAAAGGCTGAGTGCGCCCGGGGGCCGTTATACTTCCCGCTAAAATCAATTGTTTATGGCAGGTGGCTGGGGGACCTGGATTCGAACCAGGGCTAACGGAGTCAGAGTCCGTGGTTCTACCACTAAACTATCCCCCAACGGGACCGGGGCGGGCGCCCCAGGGTAGAGGCCGCGGAAAATAGAGGCCGTGGACCGCCCTGTCAATTGCCATGGGCGGCGAGCGGATGGCCGGATCGGGGGATTGGTGCGGGGGATTAATGACTCAATTTTGACGGCATTTGTTCCCTTGGCCGCGGCAACTCTGCTAAAGTCTGCCCAAGTGGTGCGGGTCGACCCGCACCGGTGCGTTGAGGTGGGCCGTGACAGATTTTCCCCCCGCGGGGCCCGGAAGCGATGCCGTGATGACGGCCAACGCTGCCGATGCGATCCCGGCAGCGGGCCGGGCGGGCGATCCCAGGTCAGGCGATCCCAGGTCAGGCGATCCCAGGTCAGGCGATCCCAGGTCAGGCGATCCCGGGTCAGGCAACCGCACCCCAGATGATCACCGGCCGGCCGAGTCGGCAGCGCTGCTGGGAGCGCTGGACCTGGGGACCAATAATTGCCGGCTGCTGATCGCCGAACCCTCGCGCCATAACACCTTTCGGGTGGTCGACGCCTTTTCCCGCATTGTTCGGCTGGGCGAGGGGGTGGCGCTCAACGGCGCCCTGTCGGAACCGGCGATCGCCCGCACCCTCGATGCCCTGGCCGTCTGCGTGCAGCGCATGAGGCGCCGTGGGGTGACCCATGCCCGGGCGGTGGCCACCGAGGCCTGCCGCCGGGCGCGCAATGGCGAGGCTTTTCTGGGCCGGGTCGAGGCCGAGTTGGGGCTGAAGCTGGAGATCATCTCCGCCGCCGAGGAAGCCCGCCTGGCGGTGGCGGGCTGTACCCCGCTGCTCGATCCCGGGCGGACCACCGCCCTGGTGTTCGATATTGGCGGCGGCTCCACCGAACTTGCCTGGATCGACGTCCGCGGCCCCGATCAGGCCGAGATGATCGACTGGGTCTCGCTGCCGCTGGGTGTCGTCACTTTGGCCGAACGCCATGGCGGCCTGGCCGTCACCCCGGCGATCTATCGCGACATGGTGGCCGATGTCAGCGGCCGGCTGCAGGACTTCCGGGCGGCCCATCCGGTGCCCCCGAAGGCCGCCGGCGGCTTTCAGTTGCTGGGCACATCGGGCACCGTTACCACCCTGGCGGCGGTCCATCTGCGGCTGCCGCGCTATGATCGCAGCCGGGTCGACGGGGTCTGGCTGGAGCGCCAGGCGATCGGCCGGGTGATCGCCGAATTGCGCCGGCTGCCTTACGAGGCGCGGGCCCGCCATCCCTGCATCGGCCGCGACCGGGCCGACCTTGTCCTGGCCGGCTGTGCCATTCTCGACGCGGTGCTCGCCGCCTGGCCCGCCAGCCGGATGCGGATCGCCGACCGGGGGCTGCGCGAGGGCCTGCTGGTCGGGCTGATGGACGGTCTGCAGTGAGCCGCGGGCGATGAGCAAAGGCAAAGCGGCGGGTCCGGACCGCCAGGGCCTCAAGGTCCGGGTCAAGACCGCGGCCAAGCGCAAATTGTCCTCCACCCTGTGGCTGGAGCGGCAGCTCAACGACCCCTATGTCGCCGCGGCCAAGAAGGCCGGCTATCGCAGCCGGGCGGCATTCAAGCTGATTGAGATGGACGACCGTCTGCACCTCCTGAAGCCGGGTGCGACGGTGGTCGATCTGGGTGCCGCCCCTGGCGGCTGGTCCCAGATCGCGGCCCAGCGGGTGCGCTCCCGGCCGGTCGATCCCGAACCGCGGGGCCGGGTGGTCGGGCTGGACCTGCTGGAGGTGGCGCCCGTTGCCGGGGCCGAAATCATCCAGCTCGATTTCCTCGACGACGACGCCCCGGCGCGGCTGCGCGCCATGCTCGGCCGGCCGGCCGACGTGGTCCTGTCGGACATGGCGGCGGGCGCCACCGGGCACCGGCCGACCGACCATCTCAAGATCGTCGCCCTGTGCGAGGCGGCGGCGGCCTTCGCGGTCGAGGTGTTGCGGCCGGGCGGCAGTTTCGTCGCCAAGGTGATTCAGGGCGGAACCGAGGGCGATCTGCTGGCCCAGTTGCGCCGCCATTTCGCCCAGGTCCGCCATATCAAGCCGCCGGCAAGCCGGTCCGATTCGGCCGAACTCTATCTGGTCGCCACCGGCTTCCGGCCCTGACCGGCGCGCCTGCTCTAGGCGGCGGCAGTGGCGCCGTGCTATACGACGCGACCTTTTGCGACACGAGGGTTGCTCGCCCCGTGGTGACCGAGGAAGAGAGCCCCATGCTGATCCGGGAAGCGCTGACCTTCGACGATGTCCTGCTGACCCCCGCGGCGTCGTCGGTTCTGCCCGCGCAGGTCGATACACGGGTGCGCCTGACCCGCGAAATCGAGCTGAACATCCCGCTCCTGTCCGCCGCCATGGACACCGTGACGGAGGCCGGCCTGGCCATTGCCATGGCCCAGGCCGGCGGCATCGGGGTGGTCCACCGCAACATGACGGTCGAGCGCCAGGCCGAGCAGATCCGCCAGGTCAAGAAGTTCGAATCGGGCATGGTGGTCAATCCGGTGACCATCGCCCCCGACCAGACCCTGGCCGACGCCCTGGCCCTGATGCGCCGGTACAGCATTTCGGGCATTCCGGTGGTCGAACCCGATAGCGGCCGGCTGGCCGGCATCCTGACCAACCGCGATGTGCGCTTTGCCACCAACCCGGACGAACCGGTCCGGCAATTGATGACCCGGGACAATCTGATCACGGTGCGCGACGGCATCGCCACGGAAGAGGCCAAGCTGCTGCTGCACAAGCATCGGATCGAGAAGCTTCTGGTGGTCGACGAGGCCTATCGCTGCGTCGGCCTGATCACCGTCAAGGATATCGAGAAATCCCAGCGCCACCCGGATGCCGCCAAGGACGCCCAGGGCCGGCTGCGGGTCGCGGCCGCGACCACGGGCGGCGGTGACGGTGTGGCCCGGGCCGCAGCGCTGATCGAGGCCGGCTGCGACCTGATCGTCATCGACACCGCCCATGGCCATTCCGAACGGGTGCTGCGCGCCGTCGAACAGGTCAAGCGCCTGTCGAACCTGACCCAGGTGCTGGCGGGCAATGTCGCCACTGCCGATGGCGCCAAGGCCCTGATCGATGCCGGCGCGGACGGCGTCAAGGTCGGCATCGGCCCGGGCTCGATCTGCACCACCCGTATCGTCGCCGGGGTCGGGGTGCCCCAACTGACCGCGATTCTCGACGCCGTCGAGGTCTGCAACCGCTCGGATATTCCGGTGATCGCCGATGGTGGCATCAAGTTCTCCGGCGATCTCGCCAAGGCCATTGCCGCCGGGGCCCGCGCGGCGATGATCGGCTCGCTGTTCGCCGGCACCGACGAGGCGCCGGGCGAAGTCTTCCTCTATCAGGGGCGGTCCTATAAATCCTATCGCGGCATGGGCTCGGTCGGGGCGATGGCCCGCGGCTCGGCCGACCGCTACTTCCAGGAAGAGGTCAAGGACACCTTGAAGCTGGTGCCCGAGGGGATCGAAGGCCAGGTCCCCTACAAGGGCTCGGTCCATACCGTGATCCACCAGCTGATCGGGGGCCTGCGCGCCGCCATGGGCTATACCGGGGCCGCCACCATCGCCGAGTTCCAGACGCGGGCCGAATTCGTCCGGATCACCAGTGCAGGCCTGCGGGAAAGCCACGCCCACGACGTGACCATCACCCGCGAAAGCCCCAACTACCCGCGGCCCTGATGACCCCCGCGGCGCGCATCGCCGCCGC
>JAJFJE010000308.1 GCA_021774355.1 Alphaproteobacteria bacterium | reverse complement strand
CGCCAGCCCGTCATGGACGATCCGCTCGGCGGTCATGCCCAGGGCCCGGCCCTTCTTGGTCCACTCCACCGCCTTGTCGCCGTCATAGGCGGTGATCGCCTCGACCAGGCGGGTGCAGACCTCTTCCTGGGGGCTGCGCGGGGTGCGGGTCTTGACGTCGGTAATGGTGACGTCGCCCAGGGTCGACGGCGGCTGCTGGCCGGGATGCTTGGGATGGCCCGGCAGATAGACGCCGGACAGATCGCCCAGGCCGGCCACGTTCAGGGGATAGCGGATGGCGGCGCAGGTCGCCGTCATGGCCCGGATATTCTCGTCCGGCACCGTCCAGTCGAGATCCGAGCCCGGCATGCAGATGAAGCCGCCATTATAGCCGGCGGTGGCCGCCAGCTTCCGGATCTCGTTGGCGACGTCGCCCGGGCCGCCATGCATCATGGTGGTGTTGGCGCTGAGCCCGCCCATCAGCGAGATCGCGCTGCCCACCGCCCGCTTGGCATGATCCATCCCGGGATACATGTCGCCGATCAGATTGACGCTGCCATTGTCCGCCAGGTCGCGCCAGATCGGCTGGGTGTAGCCGGGAACATGGGTGAAGCCCAGGCCGCCCAGGGTCTTGATGTGGGCGAACAGGCGCTGCTGGTAGGGCAGGCCGAATTCGCGGAAGGTCTCGGGCGGGATGATGTCGGACGCGCAGAACGGATCCATGATGTTGCAGGCGTCGATGCCGGCATCGAACATCCGCTGGCAGATGTTCTGGACCACGTCGAGGGCCAGCTCGATCACCTCCTTGGCGAAGGCCGGGTCGTCGCTCAGATAGTTCAGGAATTCCGCCGAGCCGGTGATCAGCTGGGCGGTGGTCAGCGGGCCGCCCACCGGGGTCAGCAGGAAATGGCTGCTCTTGCGGCCATGGGCGATATAGGTCTTGGCCTCTTCCGCCAGGTGCTTCATGCGCCCGGACAGGGGGTTGAAGCCGGCCTTGTGATAGCCGTCGCGCAGGCGCTGGAAGGCCTCCCTGGTCGGCGCCGGATGGCGCACCAGGGAGGGCTGGGCATAGGGCAGATAGTCCAGTTCCGCCCCCAGGCATTCGACCGGGGTGAACAGGTCGGTGCCGACGCACATGACGTCGCCGCCGAACTTCTCCACCGCCTTCATCTTGGCATGGGCCTGGGCCTCGCCATGGGTCTGGGCATAGTCGCAGGTAATGCCGCCCTCGCGTATGCCCCGGGTCATCAGCAGGGGCGCCACCGGAAGCTGGTCCGGCAGGTGCCGCATGGTAAGGGCCGCGAAGATCCGCTCGCGGGGACTCATTTGTGCCATTGATGCCTCCGTGCTGGCTTGTCGCCTTGTCCGGCCGTCGCGCGCGTTGGGCGACGGTTGAGGATTGATCGATTGTAATAGAGCCCGTTCGCGCGGGTCGTCGCGTCGCGGACCGCAGCCGCACCCCCGCCGGGCCAAGCCTTTCCGCCGATTGCGGCGAAAATGCAGCCCGGGCGATGCAGCCGTAGCACTGCCTGCATGGTGCCCGCGGCACCCATGGTGAACCGTTCCGTCAACCGCGCCGTCCCCCGTGCGCCGGCGGTCGGGCCGCCGGCCTGTCCCCATCATCGGACGTCCCGCCGATGTTCTGGGTCGCAACGCACGCTACGCGACAAAGCCACAGCGCCTCCGGACTACGCCCTCGGGCCACCGCGCCATAATACGCCAAAGAGTGCCCGGTTGCCGCGTCATCTCAAGGAAAATCAGGCAGCAACACGCGGAAATCGCGAAGAAAGCGCTTGGCGGCCCCGACCCCGCCGCCACCTGGCCGCCGATGCACGCCTGAGTCTGCCCGACGCAGGGCGATTATTGCCGCGCGTGAGGCGTCGTGTCACCATCGCCTGCGAGCGGGCGGAGACACGCCCGGCGGGAGGACGGAGCGATGCGCAATCTCTGCTACGTTTTGGGCTTCATCATTGCAGTGGCCGTGGCGATCATCCCCTGGGTGGTGGCGCCGGTCGGGATCGTCGCCATTGTCGTCTCCCTGGCGGGGGTGGCGATGCTGGTGCTGCTGATCGTCGGCCTGGCCAAGGGCTGGCCCTGCCTGTTCGGCGGCCAGAGCTGACGGCTCAATCCGGGACCGCGCGCAGGGCCAGGCTTTCCCAGGCGGCCAGGACCACCAGCACCAGGGTCGCCGCCGCCCCGAACGCCAAAGCGGGGATCAGCGGCGCCACCGGCAGCAGGGCCGCGAGCAGCACCAGCCCCGCCAGGTGGGACAGGGGCAGGCGGCCATAGGCGGTCCATTTGAACAGGCTGGTGCCGACCAGATAGAGCGCCGGGCCGCCCAGCACGGCGCCGATGGCGAAGCTGTCGGCCGCCGCATCGGGATGACCCAGGATCAGGTCGTCGCCGACCGCCGTGACCACGATGCCGGCAATCAGCGGCAGGTGGAAATAGGTATAGGCGAGGCGGGCCTGGCGGCCGGGGTCGCTGCTGTCGCTGATGCGGTGGCTGCCCCGTTCGGCCCCGTGGTTGAAATACAGCCACCACAGGGCGACGCTGCCCAGGAAGGACGAGAGGAACGCGGCCAGCCGCCCGGGCGTCCAGTCATGGGCGCCAAAGGTGGCGCCGATCGCCAGGATCGACTCGCCCAGGGCGATGATCAGGAACAGGCCGCAGCGTTCGGCCATGTGGCCGCCCTCCACGTCCCAGTCGGTGGTCGCCGAGCGGCCCAGCCCGGGGACCCGGAAACCCTGGGCCGGCCCCAGATAGTCCAGCGCCAGGCCGGCCAGCCACAGCCCGATCCGGGCCTCGCCGTCGGCCAGGCCGCCGCCCAGCCAGAACAGCCCGGCGGCCACGGCCCACACCGTGATGCGCTGGAAATTGCGGAAATTGCGCGGATGATGGTGGCGCAGGGCCCACAGCATGAAGACCGCCCGGCCCACCTGCATGACCACATAGGCCGCCGCAAAATAGAGGCCGTGGGCGCCGAAGGCCTCGGGAATAGCGCTCGACAGGACCAGCCCGGCCAGCATCAGGGCGAACAGCAGCAGGCGGACCGAGACCCGCGCGGGATCGAGCCAGTTGGTCACCCACGAGGTATAGATCCACACCCACCACACCGCCATGAACAGCAGCAGGGTCTCGGCCGCCCCGGCCAGGCCGGGATGGGCCAGCAGATGATGGGACAACTGGGTCACGGCGAAGACAAAGACCAGGTCGAAGAACAGCTCGACAAAGGCGACCTTGTGATGGTCGTGACCATGCCGCACCCGCAAGGTGCTCGTCCGCGCCCCGAACCCCGCCATCATCCCTCACCCGCTGTCAGCCCACCCAGCCAAGCCGATCCGCGCGCCGCCGGCAAGCCCGGAGGTACCGCGATGGCCGACCCCCGGTCACCGGACCGCTAAGCTGCTGATTGTTCAACGGGTTCGCCAGAACGGTTGCGGTTGGCCCCCAGTCACCAGAACGCACGGACCCTGCCGCCAACCCCAACCTCGTCATCCCGGACGCCGCGCCGCGGCGATCCGGGATCCTGGCCGCCGGCGACCCCGCCCTTCCCCTCCGGCGAAGATCCCGGCTCGGGGGCCGGGATGACGACATGTCGAACCGCCGCGACGCTGACATCCCGGGTCCTGCCCTGGTCACAGGATGTTGCGGTTGGCCCCCAGTCA
>JAJFJE010000307.1 GCA_021774355.1 Alphaproteobacteria bacterium | reverse complement strand
ACGGGGCCGCGGTCCTGGTCAGCCGCGGCTGGGTGCCGCCGGCCTATGTCGATCCCGCAAGGCGCCCCGACGGGCAGATCGCCGATCCCGTGACTGTCACCGGGATGGCCCGTCCGGGATGGCCCCAGGGCTATTTCGTGCCCGATAACGACACGGCGACCAATCACTGGTTCTGGGGCGACCTCGATGCCATGGCCGCCTATGCCGGCCTCGACCATTACCTGCCGGTCTTCGTCGAGGCCGACGACACGGCCAATCCGGGCGGCCTGCCGGTCGGCGGCCAGAGCGTCGTCAACCTGCGCAACGACCATCTGCAATATGCCATCACCTGGTATCTGCTGGCGGTCGGGATTGCGGGGGTCTGGTTCCTCTACCATTTCCAGCGCAGCAGGCCGTGACCGCCTATCGCCGCCTCGAGGCCCGCTTCGCCCGGCTGTCGGCCGTCCAGGGCGCCCTGGCCGTGCTGCACTGGGACAGCGCGGCCATGATGCCCCCCGGTGGCGCCGCCGCCCGGGGCGAGCAGATCGCCGCCCTGTCGGTGATTGCCCACGAGTTGCTGACCGCCGCGGAGATGGCCGAGCTTGTGGCCCAAGCCGAAGCCGGCAAGGCCGCGCTGGAGCCGGGCCAGGCGGCCAATCTCGCCGAGATGCAGCGTTTATGGCGGCACGGCACGGCGGTTTCGCCGGCCCTGGTCGAGGCCCTGGCCCGCCAGGCTCACGACACCGAATTGGCCTGGCGCACCGCCCGCGCCGCCAACGACTTCGCGACCCTGCGGCCCAAGCTCGAGGCGCTGGTCGGCCTGGTGCGGGAGGTTGCCGATGCCAAGGCGGCGGCCTTCGGCCTGTCGCGTTACGACGCCTTGCTCGACGAATACGAGCCGGGCGGCCGGGCCGCGCGTATCGATGTCCTGTTTGCCGAATTGGGCGCCTTCCTCCCCGGCCTGACCCGCGACGTCCTGGACCGACAGGGAGCCCGGCCAAAACCGCTGGTGCCCCAGGGCCCCTTCGCCGTCGACCGCCAGCGGGCGCTTGCCGACCGGGTTCTCGATACCCTGGGGTTCGAGCGCGATCACGGACGCCTCGACGTCAGCCTGCATCCCTTCACCGGCGGGGTGCCCGATGATGTCCGCATCACCACCCGCTATTCGGAAGAGGATTTCACCCGCTCCCTGATGGGGGTGATCCACGAGACCGGCCACGCCCTTTACGAGCGCGGCTTGCCGGTGCTGTGGCGCGGCCAGCCGGCCGGCCAGGCCCGCGGCATGGCCCTGCATGAGAGCCAGTCCCTGCTGATGGAGATGCAGGCCTGCCGGAGCGACGAGTTCATCGCCTTCCTGGCCCCTCTGGTGCAGGAGGTTTTCGGGCGCAGCGGCCCGGCCTTTGACGGGGACAATCTCCGGCGGCTCTATCGCCGGGTCCAGCCGGGCCTGATCCGGGTCGATGCCGACGAGATCACCTACCCCGCCCATGTCCTGCTGCGCTATGGGCTGGAACGCGCCCTGATCGATGGCCGGCTGGCGGTCGCCGACCTGCCCGAGGCGTGGAACGCCGGGATGGCGGAGCGGCTGGGCATCCGCCCGGCCGACGACCGGGATGGCTGCCTGCAGGATATCCACTGGCCCGGCGGCTCGTTCGGCTATTTCCCGACCTATACGCTGGGCGCCCTGGCCGCGGCCCAGCTATTCGCGGCGGCCAAGGCGGCCGACCCGGCGATTCTGCCCGGCATTGCCCGGGGGGATTTCGCGCCCCTGCTGTCGTGGCTGCGGCTCAACGTCCACGGCCTGGGCGCGACCCTCACCACCGACCAGATCCTGGAACAGGCGACCGGCGCACCGCTGGGCACGGCCGCCTTCAAGGCCCATCTGGAAAACCGCTATCTGAGCTGATAATGGCCGACCGTCGGGTCCTTCAGGAAGAGGTGGGCCATGAGCGACATCAGCCTCGATTTCTCGGGCCTGCTGGGGGTGGCGATCATCGCCGCCTGTGCCGTGATCACGGGCGTCCTGTTCCTGGGCCTGGCCTTGGCCGCCTGGCGGCAGGGGGCGGGTTCGCGCCTGGCGCCCCATGCCCGTGCCGCCGGCGTCGCGGCCCTGGTCAGCACGGTTGCGGCAGGGCTGTGCTACCAGCTGGTCGAAAGCCTTTGGGGACCGGACGGGCGGGACTTGCGCACCACCCTCGACGGCGCCGCCCTGGGGTGGCCCGTCCTGGCGGCCCTGGCCTGGTGGGCCATGGTCCGCCGGCGCGGTTGAAGCGCCCGGCATTGGCCGCTAGTCTCGCGGGCTTTCCGCCCGTTGCGCCGGATCGTCACGAGAGGCTGGGATCTTGCACTATGTGAGCACCCGGGGGGCCGCCCCGGTCGTCGACTTCGAAGGCGCCCTGCTTGCCGGCCTGGCCCGGGACGGCGGCCTCTATGTCCCCGAAAGCTGGCCGGATATCGGTGCCAAGCTGGCCGGCTGGCGCGGCCTTGGCTATGGCGATCTGGCCCTGGAGGTGCTCGCCCCCTTCGTCGTGCCGAGCTTCAGCCGCGCCGAGCTTGGCGACCTGATCGCCGCCGCCTATGGCACCTTCACCCATCGGGCAATCACCCCCCTGGTCGAGATCGGGCCCAATGACTGGCTGCTGGAGCTGTTTCACGGGCCGACCCTGGCGTTCAAGGATATTGCCCTGCAATTGCTCGGCCGGCTGTTCGACCGGGTGCTCACACGGCGGGGCGCGACGGTCACGGTGCTCGGCGCCACCTCGGGCGACACCGGATCGGCAGCGATCGAGGCGTTGCGCGGGCTGGCCTCGGTCACGGTGGTGATGCTCCACCCCAAGGGCCGGGTTTCGGACGTCCAGCGCCGGCAGATGACCACGGTGCTGGACGACAATATCCACAATCTGGCGATCGAGGGCACCTTCGACGATTGCCAGGCTTTGGTGAAGACCTTGTTCAATCGCCTGGCGTTTCGCGACCAGGTCCGCCTGTCCGCGGTCAATTCCATCAACTGGGCGCGCATTGCCGCACAGATCGTCTATTACATCCATGCCGGCCTGGCCCTTGGGGCGCCGGACCGGGCCGTCTCCTTCGCCGTTCCCACCGGCAATTTCGGCGACGTCTATGCCGGTTATGCGGCAGCCCGGATGGGGCTGCCGGTCGCCCGCCTGGTCGTTGCGACCAATCAGAACGACATACTGGCGCGGACCCTGGCGACGGGGGATTATTCCACCGGTATGGTGGCACCCAGCATGAGCCCGTCCATGGATATTCAAGTGGCAAGCAATTTCGAACGGCTTCTCTTCGACCTTTATGGCCGCGACGGAACCCGCGTCGCCGCCGTGATGGACGGCTTTGCCCGGGACGGGCGCCTGCAACTGGCCGAGGCAGCCCTGGCCGAGGCGCGCCAATTATTCGCCGCCGCCCGGGTCGACGAGGCCGAGACCGCCGCGACCATGCGCCACATGCTTCAGGAGACCGGCCTGGTGATCGACCCCCACAGCGCCGTTGGCGTGGCGGCCGCCCGCCGCCAGCGGGGCCA
>JAJFJE010000306.1 GCA_021774355.1 Alphaproteobacteria bacterium | reverse complement strand
CGGGTTGAGCACGGCCTGTTCGGCCTGGGAACTGGTCTGGGTCACGCCCAGGGCGCCGCGCACGGTTTCGTTGGCGGGGGCCTTTTGGACGCCCCGCTCGGTGTCGTTGCGGGCATAGAGGCCGGCGACGTGGCCCGATGGCGGCACCGTGACGATGCGGTCGGGGTCGATGGCGTCGCGGGCGCGCAGCCAGGGAAAATAGAAGGCACCATAGCCGCCGTCGGAGTCCCGCGGCCGCAGCCCGGCCGGCTTTTTCCTGGCCTCGCCGGCCGGGGCCGGGCCCGCTGCCGGCGCCGCACCGACTTCGGCGGCCCGGGTCAGGGCCTCGACATCGTCGGCGCCGGCCGGGGCATCGAGCACGCAGACCCGGTCCTTCAGCCCCTCGGCATGGTCGAGCAGGGCGGCATAGGAGGCGGCATCGGTGCGCCCGGGGGCGGCGACGATGGCGATTTCGTCGATCGCGGCCAGGGCGTCGAGCCCGCGGCCCTTGCCTGCAATGGCGCCGTCGGCCCGGGTATTGACGACATAGCAGCGCGCGCCGCCATTGAGGAAGAAGCCATAGACCGCATTGGCAAGGTCCGTGCCCTTGTCGCCGGGCCGGACATAGTCGCGCAGGAACTGGCTCCAATTATTGATCGCCACCGCCTCGTCCAGGCGGGCGTCGGGGTTCGGCGCCGCCCCGACAAAGCCCGCGGTCGAGGTCCCGACGGCTTCGATCGGCCGGGGCCCGGCGCTGATTTCCTCCACATAGACGCCAGGGCTCAAATAGGACGGCATGTCACATCTCCACCGGCAGATGACGGATTACGGATTGGCCGGGCGCCGCCCGGGCCTCGGTTGCGCTTTCCCCGGGTCCGCCGCCTCGCGGGCGACGGCAGGCATTTCGCTGGCATGGACGACCAGGGGCTCGCGCACCAGCGCGACCTTGCGGACCGGACGGTCGCGCACCAGCAGGGTGCGCAGGACAAAGCCGGCGGCCACCGGCAGCCCCAGCGCGGCGCAAAGCTCGGCCGCCCGGCGCCCCTCCACCACCTCGAAATCCGCCTGGGCCATGGCCGCAAAGAGCAGGTCGGCAAGCGCCGCCTGTTCGTCCAGCGGGTCGGCCAGGCGCAAAGTCACAAGATAGTCGAGGGCCAGGATCGCTGGGGCGGCGGGACCGCCCGGGGCGGGCCGTGGGGCGAGCCCCAGAAGGCGCAGGTCGACACCGTCATCCCGTGTCGTGTCGTGGAGCGACCGCGCGGCCACCGCTGCCGCCGGCAGCACGGATTTGGTCCAGTCGACCAGCCGGCGCGTGAGGTGATCCGCCGAATCCGCCACAGGCCGTCTCCCCTTCGACCCAAAGTGAGCGCATCCTAGGACTGTATTTGCGCCTCACAAAATAGAATTATTTGTCATGGTCCTGAGGGCGCCAGTCGCGCTTGGATGCGCGGTACTGATAATATGAAAACTATAGGATGGTGGCCAACATAAACAAATGGTTGTGTCGCGCGTGCCGGGTCCCGCCGGATCCCGGGGGCCGGCTCAGCTGGCGCGGCGCCCCAGGCTGTCGGCCAACTGGCGGCGTACCGCCGCGAAATGCCGCTCGATCTCGGCCTGGGCCTGCTGGGCCACGACCCGCTGCATGGCCGGATTTTCGGCGCTTTCCGGGACGATCTTCATCGACCGCATATAGCCCGCAAGCTCGTCGCAACTGGCCGCCGGATCGGCCTGGGAGACCAGTTCGCGGGTGTACAGCACCTCCAGGAGCTGGCGCTGCGCACTGGTCACGCCGACCAGTTGGGCCAGCAGGGTGGTCAATTGACGCTCGTCCATGGACCCGACTCCGTCACGCGAATCACCGGGCGAGGATAGTCCGCCACGCCACCGCGTGCATCACTGTCGATCGGCCAGCCGGCCGATTGCCTGGGCCGCCGGCGTCCAGAGCTGCCGCCGGATCATGATCGCCGTGACGCCGACCGTTACGGTCAGGAAGGCATAGGGGCCGCCGAACCAGGCCAGGCCGGCCAGGGCAAAATAATAGCAGCGTATGCCGGCATTGAAGGATTCGGCGCCCGACGACAGCACCACGGCAATGTCGGTCGCCAGGGCGTCGCGCCGGGCACCGACCTCCTCGGCCGGCGGTGCTGCCCCGATCAGGGCCACGGCATAGTTGAACTGGCGCAATGCCCAGGTGAAACGGAAGAAGCCGCCGACAAAGACCACCAGGGGCAGCGCCAGCTTGATCTCGAAAAAGGTCCGGCTGGTCACCACGGTGAAGTCGAGGCTCTGGATTGCCGGCTGGAAGGTCGACAAATTGGACAGGGCGCCGACCATGGCGGCCGAGACCAGGACCGTGGTCGAGGCAAAGAAGGCGGTCGAATTCATCACATGGCCGAGCAGGGCGCTGTCGGGGATGCGGATATCCCGGACCAGCATGGTGGCCATCCACTGGCGCCGGACGATTTTCATCCGACCATTGATGGTGCGCTCGCCGAAGCGGCCGAGGGCGCGCTCGTAGCCGAGCCAGACCAGCAGGAAGACGCCCAGGGCGACCAGATCGGGCGGTGAGGCGGTGAAGGTTTCGACAAGGGTCATGGCAGGCAATCCCGGAGCGGCGGTCCGCAGGCTAGATCAAGACATAAACAAGTCTTTATATTGAGCTTTATATTCCATGGGCGATTTGTTATGGAGAGGCGGAAATTCCCCGCTGCAGGTTTGCCGCCTGCGGTTGTGATCGTCATTTCAAGGAGCCCCGTCATGGCCTCAGCCCCCGATTTCAAGGTCAAGGATATCGCGCTGGCCGATTGGGGCCGCAAGGAAATCGCCATCGCCGAGACGGAGATGCCGGGCCTGATGGCCTTGCGGGCGGAATATGGCGCCAGCCAGCCCCTGAAGGGCGCGCGCATTGCCGGCTGCCTGCACATGACCATTCAGACCGCGGTGCTGATCGAGACCCTGGTGGCGCTGGGCGCCACGGTGCGCTGGTCGTCGTGCAACATCTTCTCGACCCAGGACCAGGCGGCGGCTGCCGTCGCGGCCGTGGGCGTGCCGGTCTTCGCCTGGAAGGGCATGTCCGAGGAAGAATTCTGGTGGTGCATCCACCAGACCGTGAAGGGCCCCAACGGCTGGGTGCCCAACATGATTCTCGACGATGGCGGCGACCTGACCGTGCTCATGCACAAGGATTATCCCGAACTGATGGACGGCGTCTTCGGCCTCTCGGAGGAGACCACGACCGGCGTCCACCGGCTCTACGAGATGCACAAGGCGGGCACTCTCAAGGTCCCGGCGATCAACGTCAACGACAGCGTCACCAAGTCGAAATTCGACAATCTCTATGGCTGCCGGGAATCCCTGGTCGACGGCATCAAGCGGGCGACCGACGTGATGCTGGCCGGCAAGGTCGCGGTGGTCGCCGGCTATGGCGACGTCGGCAAGGGCTCGGCCGCCTCGCTGCGCAGCCAGGGCGCCCGGGTGATGATCACCGAGATCGATCCGATCTGCGCCCTGCAGGCCGCCATGGAAGGCTATCAGGTCACCACCATGGAGGAGGCGGCGCCCCTGGGCGACATCTTCGTCACCTGCACCGGCAATCTCGACATCATCACCCTCGACCATATGCGGGCGATGAAGGACCGGGCCATCGTCTGCAACATCGGCCATTTCGACAGCGAGATCCAGATTGCCGCCCTGCGCAACTACCGCTGGGAGAATGTGAAGCCGCAGGTCGACGAGGTCGTGTTCCCCGACGGCAAGCGCCTGATCGTCCTGGCCGAGGGCCGGCTGGTCAATCTCGGCTGCGCCACCGGCCACCCCAGCTTCGTGATGAGCGCGTCATTCTCGAACCAGGTGATCGCCCAGATCGAACTCTATAAGAACCACGCCAAATACGAGCGCAAGGTCTACATGCTGCCCAAGCAGCTGGACGAGAAGGTGGCGGCCCTGCACCTCGCCCGCCTGGGCGTCAAGCTCACCACCCTGCGGCCGGAACAAGCCGACTATATCGGCGTCAAGACCAGCGGCCCGTTCAAGCCGGAGCATTACCGGTACTAGGAGGGATCGCCAGCACCCGGCCGCCGCGCCAAAAACCTGCTCGAGATATCGTCATCCCGGCCTTCGCTGCGCTGCGTCCGGGATGACGAGACCGGATTTCGGACAGGCTCCAAGCCGGCACCCCTTCGCCCAGCGGCTACATCATGCTCATCGGGCTCGTCATCTCGGTGTCGAGCCTGGCCTTCTGGTCTGCGGTCAGGGCGGCATAGAACGGCGCGAGCGCCGTCTTGATGCTGCCGACGGTGGCCAGTTGGGCGGCCAGCATGGTTTCGTGGCGCTCCAGCCGGTCGGCCAGGCTGTCGGGCCTGCCCGCCTCCATCAGCTTTTGATGGACGGCGTTCATTGACGCAGCACCCGCCCGCAGGGCGTCGGCAAAGCCGTCCCACAGGGGCCTCTGGGCTTCGGTAAGCGCGAGAACGGTCTCGAGCTGGGTCAGGCGCTGTTCGACATGGCCGAACATCATGCCGTTCTGGTCCGCCATCATCCCCCGGGTCATGCCCATCATGCGGTCCATGCCCGGGGCCATCATGCCGGGCCGGCCGGCACCGCCCATCATACCGGGCTGGCACGGACCGCCATTTGCGCCGCCGCCACCGCCCATCATGCCCGGCTGGCATGGCGCACCGCCGCTGCCCGGCTGGCCGCCACCGCCCATCATGCCGCCGCCTCTCATGCCGGGCGCGGGCGGCATAGCCGGCATCTGCGCCGCGCCGGGCGCGCCGGACTCGGACCTGGCGGAGAGCGGCAGGGTGGCGCCGGCGACCACGGCGGCAAGGGCCGCCGACAACAGGAGTGCGTGTTTCCTAGCCATGGTGGCATCCTTTGCGGGTGTGGCCCAGGTGGCCTCGTCGCCTATGCTCGCGGGCCAGCCACAACGGCGCCTTGACCAAGGTCAATCGCGGAGCGGTCGGGAGCCGTTGCCGGCCGGGTCCCCGAAACCGTACCCCCGACACGCAACCGTGCCCTGCGCCGGCCACCCTGTCCCGGCGGCCCGCGATCCCGAATACTCGGCCCGACCCCCGGGGGCGAAAAAGACCGGGCCTGGTGTCGTTCCAGGCGCAGAACAAAGGGGGCGGGCGCCGCCGGCGCCCGTGCCGGACGCTGCCCCGCACACACAGACGAGGATATGATGAAGATCTTGATGGTTCTGACGTCCCACGACCGCCTGGGCGATACCGGCCAGCCGACGGGTTTCTGGCTCGAGGAATTTGCCGCGCCCTATTATGCCTTCGTCGATGCCGGCGCCCAGATCACCCTGGCCTCGCCCCGGGGCGGCCAGCCGCCGCTCGATCCCAAAAGCGACCTGCCCGACTTCCAGACGGACGATACCCGCCGCTTTGCCGGCGACAAGATCGCCCAGGCGGCCCTGGCCCAGACCGTCAAGCTGGCACAGGTCAACCCGGCCGATTATGACGCCGTGTTCTATCCGGGTGGCCATGGCCCGCTCTGGGACCTGGCCGAGGACCGCCAGTCGGTCGCCCTGATCGAGGCAACCTATGGTGCCGGCAAGCCGGTGGCCGCGGTGTGCCACGCACCGGCGGTGCTGCGTCACGCCAAGGCCCCGGACGGCCGGCCCCTGGTCGCGGGCAAGGCGGTCACGGGCTTTTCCAACAGCGAGGAGGCGGCGGTCGCCTTGACCGACATCGTTCCCTTCCTGGTCGAGGACGAACTGAAGCGGCTTGGCGGCCAATACCGCAAGGCGGCGGACTGGCAGTCCTTCTCGCTGGTCGACGGCCGTCTGCTGACCGGGCAGAACCCGGCCTCGTCGGCGGCGGTGGCCAAGGATCTTCTGGCCCTTCTGGCAAAGGCCTGACCGCCTGGCCGGATGCCGGCCGGCCCTGGGGGCGACGCCATATTTCGTCCCCATTCGGCCGCCACCCTTGATCAATGTTACGCCGAGCGGCGATTTTGGTCGGTGCGATGGCGGCGTTGACGATGGCGGCTTCGGCCCATGGCGCCTCCAGAGCCGACGGTCGGACCGGCGGCCTGGGGCCGCCCGGGGCGCTGGAAATCGACCTTATCCTGAGCCTGGTGAAACGCCGGCCGGTCCTGGGGATGGGCTTCCGCGGACATCGTTTCCGGCGGGCCGACCCGGCCCTTTCGCCGACCTTCAGCCTGGCGCCGGCCGTGGCTCTGACCCCGCCGGTCGCGGGCCCGGACGATGCCCATTGGGCGCTCGGCACCCGCGGTTTCGGCAGCGGCGCCGGCGGGATCAGCCTGGCGCCGCCGTCGCGGTTCGAGGCGCTGCTGGACACCAGCCATGTCGACGCCGTGTTCGACACGGCCCGCCGGGCCGGCCGCCTGGTCCTTGCCGGCCAGACCGTGCCGTGGCTGATCGGCGCGGCCCGGGCCTGGGCGGCCCCCCGTCTCGCCCTGGTAAGCCCCGACGCCTTCGGGCTGGGCGGGGCAAGCCGGTGGCGGCGCGAGGCGAGCCTGGCATTCGGGTCGGCATGGACGGGCGGCAGCCTCGCCTCGGCCATGCGGCGCGACCGCGTCGACCGGATTTGGCTCTATCGCCTACAGGCGCGGCAAAGCCTGTTCAATCAATGGCTGACCCTGTCGGCGGCCTATGACGAGATCGGGCCGGCCAATGCCAGCCTGACCCTGTCGACCCGGTTGCGGGTGCAATGGTGACCTGCGCCGATCGGCCTTTCCGCGCCGGCCGCTTCGCCCGGATACTGGCGGCGTTTCGGAAAACGACATAGGGGGGTGCCATGACCACGACGGCCCTGATCATCGGTGCCGGCAGCGGCCTCAGCGCGGCGCTTGCCCGCGGCCTGGCGGACCGCGGCTGCCAGGTCGCCCTGGCCGCCCGGGACGCCGACAAGCTGGCGGCCCTGGCGGCGGAGACCGGCGCCGTAGCCTTCGCCGCAGATGCCGGCAGCGCCACCGCCATGGCCGGCCTGTTCGATCAGGTGGCCGGCCGCTTCGGCGATCCCGCGATCGTGATCTACAACCCCAGCACCCGGCTGCGCGGGCCGCTGGTCGATCTCGACCCGGACGCCGTGGCCCAGGCCCTGACGGTGACCGCCTATGGCGGCTTCCTGGCCGGCCAGCAGGCGGTCAAGCGCATGCTGCCCAAAGGCCACGGCACCATCCTGTTCACCGGCGCCTCGGCCAGCGTCAAGGGCTATGCCCAGTCGGCCCCCTTCGCCATGGGCAAGTTCGCGCTGCGTGGCCTGGCCCAGAGCATGGCGCGGGAATTCGCGCCCCTGGGGATCCATGTCGGTCATGTCGTGATCGACGGCGCTATCCGCTCTGCCAGCCGTCTCGATCCCCCGGACCGGCCCGACAGCACCCTCGACCCGGAGGCCATCGCCGCCGCCTATCTGCACTTGATCGACCAGCCCCGCAATGCCTGGACTTGGGAAATCGAACTGCGCCCCTGGGTCGAGCGGTTCTAGGGCGCCGCGGAAAGCAGTGGGCGCGGCCGTCCGCTGGCCTGGACACCGCGATATGCGCAGCTTGCGGGTCTGCGCGCGCGACGGTTTGAAAATTCGTTCCCCGGACCTTCGCCTGCCCGGACCTTCGCCTTGCGGCGTCGGGGATGACGAGACCGGGGTGTCCGCCAGGTTTTGAGGCGGGCTTGGCGGCCCCGGCGGGCGGTGGCTGGGGCGGGAGGATTCGAACCTCCGTATGGCGATACCAAAAACCGCTGCCTTACCACTTGGCGACGCCCCAATCGGCGGGGACCATAGTGGCAGAGGCGGGCGCGTGCAATGGCCCGGTGTGCGATGCGGGATCCAGGCTTGAAGCGAATCGCAGCCTCTGACAGGCTACTGCCCATGGTGGATCCCCATATGGCGCCCACAAGATCTGCGGCAGGTCTCTCAGCCTGCCCCAGGGGCGTCGTGACTGCCCCGGGACCCGTGTCCTGCAGGGGCCGGCCCGGGACCATCATTCATCGCCCGCACAGGAGGTTCGAGCCATGGCGACGCTGCTGACGGACTGCGACTTGGTCACCTCCGATCCGATCGATCTGATCGAACAGATCGTCGCGTCGAACGACTGGCCCTTCGATCGCTCGGCTGGGGAATTGTCGGTGGCGGTGACGGGCAGTTGGTGCGACTACCATTTCGGCTTCACTTTTCGCGACGCCGAACGCGCGCTGCAGATGACCTGCGCTTTCGACCTGCGCGTGCCGCCCAACCGGCGGGGCGAGATCTATACCCTGCTGGGCATGATCAACGAACAGCTCTGGCTCGGCCATTTCGACCTGTGGTCGGAGGACGGGGTGATCCTGTTCCGCCATGCCAGCCTGATCGGCCGGCAGGCCGATTCCGCGGTATGCGGCGAATTGATCGAGCTGGCCATTTCGACCTGCGAACGCTTTTTCCCGGCCTTCCAGTTCGTGTTGTGGGGCGGCAAGTCGCCGGAACTGGCCCTGGCCGCCACCCTGCTGGAACCCCAAGGCGAAGCATGACGGCAGACTTATGGCCCGCCTTGCCGGGGCCCCTGGTTCTGGTCGGTTGCGGCAAGATGGGCGGCGCCCTGCTTAAGGGCTGGCTCGATTGCGGCCTGGCGCCCGGCGATGCCCTGGTGGTCGAGCCGCAGGCCACGCCGGCCACCGCCGAGGCGGCGGCCCGGGGGGTCCGGGTCGTGGCCGGATTCGACGCCCTGCCGGCGCTCACGGCGGCCGCCCTGGTGCTGGCGATCAAGCCGCAGATGATGGCGGCGGTGCTGCCCCGGGCCGCTGCCCTGGCCGGACCGCAAACCCTGGTCCTGTCGATTGCGGCGGGAATTCGCCTGGCGACCCTCGAGGCCGCCTTCGGGGCCGGCCAGCCGGTGGTCCGGGCGATGCCCAATACCCCGGCAGCCGTCGGCTGCGGCATGACCGCCCTGGTGACCGCGGCCGCCACCCCGGATCGGGCGCGGGCCGTCGCCGAACGGCTCTGTGCAGCGGTGGGTGCGACCGCCTGGGTCGGCGCGGAAAGCGAGATCGACATCGTGACGGCCCTGTCGGGCGGTGGGCCGGCCTATGTCTTCCTGCTGATCGAGGCCCTGGCCAAGGCGGGCGCCGCCGCGGGTCTGGACCCGGCCCTGGCCATGACACTCGCCCGCGAGACCGTGATCGGCGCCGGCCTGTTGGCCCGCCAGTCGGACGAGGCGGCCGCGCAGTTGCGCCGCAACGTGACCAGCCCTGGCGGCACCACCGAGCGGGCCCTGGCGGTGCTGATGGCGCCGGACGGTCTGCAACCCCTGTTCGACCGGGCAATCGCCGCGGCCACCGCCCGCGCGCGGGAATTGTCCGGGCTCTGAACACCAAGCCCTTTTGGACACCCGATCAGGTCATCCCGGCGCCGCGCGGCGC